>NZ_JBITMP010000014.1:0-249135 GCF_044466425.1 Nonomuraea sp. NPDC049400 | reverse complement strand
CGCCCACCAAGCCCGCGCCCGCAGCAGCCACTACTGGAAACGCTGGCTACGCCACAACAAGATCCAGCTCTAGATCACAAAACATGACTGTAGTATTAGGCGACCGCGGCAAGCCCTCCTTCGTCTGGTAACTGGTCATTGGTCACTGGTGCATCCTCATGACGGCAACGCTGACGGCAACGTCGGTCACCGAGCCCGCATAACCCGCACCGTCAACTGCGACCCCACTCCTGGCCGGCAAGGCTGAGCAGGGTGATCGCGACTTCTGAAAAGCGGAAGGTCATGCTGACGTGCGGCTTCCGTTCTTCGGGTCTGGCGGCCTTGCGGTATGGGTTCATTTGCTCTCGGACGATGGGCTGCCAGCCGGGGCTCGCCGGCTTCGGAATGGCCGCCGAGGACGTGCTCACCACCGTTGGCCTGCAATGGCTGAGGTGGCGCTCGCTCATCCCGTCTGCTGTTTCTTCTCGCGTCCTCACGGGCCTTCTCATGGATCCGCCGATGCTCCTGGAGCACCGGGGCGCATGGTTCGGGTGGTGGAAGCGCGGTCCTCGAATCTGCCGTCTGGGCCATCCTCTCGGCGGGTGCCGGGAAGTGCCGTCGTACGGGACCCTGGGGCACATGAACGACGATGTCTACTCGGGTCACCACTGGCGTTCCCTGTACGAGAGCGTCTTTGACCACAAGGGCGACGGGCTGGCCGACATGCTGCTGCGGTGGCTGGACGAGCATCCGGCGCACGTGGCGGAGGTGCGGGAGGCAGGCCAGCCCGAAAGTCACCTGATCCCTCTGGGAAAGCCTCCCAAGAGGGGCTACAGCTCGCTGGAGCGGTTGTATGCCGTGAACCGCATCCTCGACCTGCTCATCCTTAGCTACCAGGATCCCCCGGACGATTCGGCAGAGAGCCCGAACGAGGTCTGCCCACCGGTCGGCGTCTATCCCGCCTTCTGTGCGGCGCTGGGCGCGGACCGGATCGGCAGGCGGGGGTTCCACCCGTTCTTCCACGAGGTCGTCGAGGTGCGGCCGGCCGACGATCCCGACGAGCCGCCCTCGATCGTCGAGGAGCGCTGGCCCGGTTACATGATGGGATCGATGCTGCTGATGCGGGCCGGGGTGGTCGTCACCGCCGGGGCGCGGCATCTGGTCGCGGGGGTCGCCGATCGCTCCACCCTGTACTGGACCTTCTGGCGCCGGTCACGATCCACCGATGACCTCTCGCACGGTTGGGGGGCAACTCGCAGTGGAGAACCGACTTCCGCCGCGACTACCTGGTTGACGACCGGTTGCACTACAACGTGGACGAGGTCCTGGATCCGGACGACGAGGAGCGGGGAGACGAAGACCTCGGCCCGGCGTCGATGATCGAGATTGTCCGGTACCGGTGCAGCACCGTTGTCGATCATGGTGATGACCTCTTCCCCTACAACGATCACCATGTCGAGCCGGCCCCTACAGACTGACCCGATGTATAGGCACCCCGGCCCTGCCGGAAGGCGTGTAATCGATGAAGAGGACCTCATCCGGGCCGTGTCCGCGGTGTTTGCTATACGGCAGTGCCGTACAGCAACACCGCCTTACACGATCACACGTCACCGGACCGCATCTACCGCCTGACCAGGCCGGGGCGCTCTTGACGAGGTGTCTGCCCTTCCCTTGCAAACAGAAGGTCAGGGGTTCGATTCCCCTCGTCGGCTCTACTCGGAAGCCCAGATCATCACGTGATGACCTGGGCTTTCGTATGATCTGGATCAGTTGCGGGTGTCCGACTGTCTCCGGCTGTCATCGGCTGACGGCGGCTCTGCTTTCCCAATGCGTTCCCACGACCTGCCGCCGCGTGCGTCGATGATCCGATGAGTCGGAAGCACCGGCATACCCGAAACATGCCGCTGCTCTCTACGGTTGACCGCAAAGATTCAACCGACGGAAGACGTTTTATGTTTGTGAAGCGATTCGTTGCGGTTGCCATGCTGGCAGCTGCGGCTTTTTCGACGTTGGCGGTCAACCCTGCCCCTGCCAGCGCGGACACTATCGTCAAGTACTACCCCACTCGTAAGGCATGCAAGGCCGCCGCCACATATATGAATATATTTAAGACAGGAACGTACTACTGCGTGTCCCGTCCGTACCCCGCCACCAGCCATAAAGTGATGCGGAAGGACTAGTGGCCTGCGGCCATCGCTCGATCTTTGTTGTCTTCACAGGCTCCAAATGATCAGGCGGTGGCCGTCTCCACGTCATCTCCGCCGCCACGGCCGTTCCAAGATCATGATTGTGGGCCGAGACGTAGATCGCAATGCGATCACGAACGGGGTGTTACGGGTTCAGCCGAGATATGACGCGCCGCGTTGCGGCAGGCCGGTCGGGGTGGGGTGCATCAGCCAGGCGTGGTCGTCTCGGTCACGTGGTGGCGCCGTGGCGGTGCCCTCAGTGGTGGTCTGGGTGGTGGGGTGTCGGCCATGCTGGTAACAGCGTGTAGTTCCAGTCACTGTGCCAGTAGTGGCTGGTGATGGGTAGGTCGGCCAGCTGAGCGTCGCTGATGGTGACGCCGGTGGCGTACTGCCCGGTGTCCAGTTCGGTGCCGAGGGCTGCCGCAACGCCCTCCAACTCCACCGGGAGATCACCGAGCAGAACCCCTCGGAGAGTGGTTGATCCGAGCCATGGGATCTGGGCCCACAGTGCCCTCTGAATCAGCCTCGAGTCTGTACTGATCTCAGTCCAGCGCTGTCACGACCTCGTCGGTCGTGCAGACAGTAGCGATACGCGGGAAGATGTAGTCGAAGGCGAACTCATGGGCGTGCGCGTCGAATGCGGTGACCGCGTCCTCGGGCAAGATCACCTTGAAGCCGAACTCGTCGGCGAAACGCGCGGTCTGCTCGACGCCGAAGTTCGTGGCGATCCCGGTGATGATCAGGGTGTCGATGGCGTGCTTACGCAACGCCTCCTCCAGCCCGGTGTTGTGGAACGCGCCCCACGTGCGCTTCACGATCTCCAGGTCGCCGAGGACCCCTTCCACCAGCTCACTGCCTGGTGGCTGCTCCGCAACGCCTGGCCGTTCGACCCGCACGGAGACGACGAGACCGCCCGCCTTTCGCACTGCGTCGGCCAGGGCGACGGAGCGGGCGACCACAGCAGGTCCGGAATGTGGTGCCGTGGGCTGCTCGACGATGCGAGTCATCAAGTCGACAAGGAGCAACGCGGTGCGACGGGGATCCAGTTTGTCCATGATCGGCATGGTAGCTGTCAACATCGCCTCCACGGCCGTTCCAAGACCGTTAGTTGAGCCCGAGAATGGCGAATGGTCTGCTCATGTAGCGGCAGGCCCAGCGGGTCGCTTCGGTGATGTCGGGGCGTCCGGCCAGGCGTAACGCGCCGATGGCGAGGTTGCGCAGGGAGCCCATGACGCGAGGGCCGGAGCGGGTGCGGATACGAGAGTGGTCTTCGCGGAACAGGGTGTCGCGGATCCAGTGCAGGACCTCCACGCCCCAGTGATCTTGGTTGTATCGGGCCAGGTCGGCGGCGGTAACCCGGGTGGAGTCGAGGCTGGCGACGCCGAGTTGGGCGATGGCCGACAGCGGGGTCCCGTCGGCGGCGGTGACGTAACGTTCGATCAGCCAGACCTGGCTGACGTGCGGGAACGGCAGGTTCTCGGGGGCGGGCAGAACTTGAATGGTGCGGGTGGTGATCCGGCCATGTCCCTTGTCGGTGCTGGTGCGAGTGATCGGGGTCTCGCGCCAGGGCAGCGCGTTGAGCGCGTCGAACAAGGCGCCGCGGTTCTCCTTGACCGGCAGGACGAAGTGGCCGCCCTGCTCCCGGATCACGCGGGCGGTGGCCTTGACCGTGTGCAGGGCGTCGGCGGTCAGCACGGTCCCGGTCAGGTCGAGTCGTTTCAGTAGGTCGCGGGCAGTGATGGTCTCACGGGGCTTGGCGCCGTCGACCTCGGCTTGCGCGGTCACCACGGCCCGCTGCGGTGGTCCGGTCATGACGGCCAGCAGATGCCGCTGGTTGCCGTCGGCGTCCTTGGCGCCGCGTATGGCCTTGCCATCCAGGCGCAGGTGGGTCAGCGGCGACTGGCCATCACAGGGCCCATCGTTATCCTCATCACTTGTGTTCATGCAAGTCATCAAGGTTGTCGTGAGCCAGGCGCCAATCGCGGCATCCAGCGCGGCGGCGTCGGTCTCGGTCAGCACCCGCCAGATCGTGGTCTTGCCCGGCGGTGGTGCCGGGGCCGCCCCAGCCCGCATATAGAGGTCGGCCAGCACGTCGGCGGGCACGTCAGCGATCCAGCCGGTGATCGCGCGGTAGCCCTTCATTCCGGCTACGGTCGCCGCCGCGGCCAGGGCGAGCACCGCAGCCACAGGGTGGTCACGTCTTTGATCGGAGCGTCCGTCGGACACCCCGGTCAGCAAGGTCAGCAGGTCATCGCAGGCATCCGCGAGCGGGACGCAGATGATCGGGCCGGCGGCTACCAGCTCGGCCGCGGGGATGGCACACTGGGCCACGACGAAGCTCCACGCGCAAAGATCTGTAGGAAGACCCTTGCTACTGGGCTTCGTCTCATGCCCAGGGAACACGCCGTACGTGATCACATCGCGACCTGCCGGGCTCGTGTCGCGACCAAGCCTATTAACGATCTTGGAACGGCCGTGCATGGTGCCCTCCGATGCTCCGAGTGTGCTCCAACTTGCACAAGGAGCTTGAATGGCAAGCGGGAGCCAGTCGAGCGACTCATGCCAGATCGGACCCAGCACGGGTCAGCACAACATCAGCACCGGTGCTGACAATAACCATGATCAACCGGGAACAACAAGAAGCCCCAGACTCCCGGCGTGTGCCGTGAGCTGGGGCTTTAACTCCTGTTTGACCAAGTCAGACCTGGTCTGCTATGGAGCCTGGTGGACGATACTGGGATTGAACCAGTGACCTCTTCCGTGTCAGGGAAGCGCTCTCCCGCTGAGCTAATCGTCCTTGGAGGTGGAGACGGGATTTGAACCCGTGTGGACGGCTTTGCAGGCCGCTGCCTCGCCTCTCGGCCACTCCACCGAGTAGAACCTCTCCGAGCGGAAGACGGGATTCGAACCCGCGACCCTCACCTTGGCAAGGTGATGCTCTACCACTGAGCCACTTCCGCGTTGCCTCGATAACTCTAGCGCGTTTGCCGACCAGATGCTCACCGTGGGCCGCGTTCAGCGGTCCACGGCAGGTTGCGGAGTGCCCTACCGTGGGCCGCGTCCAGCGGTCCGCGGCAGCTTGCGGGGTGTGCGCTACTTGCGGAGCTGGCGGGCCACGCTGCGCTCCGTGGCGGGCAGGCTGAGGAAGATCTCCAGGATGCGGGTGAGGCGGTGGACCTCGATGCGGTGGAAGGCCGGGCCCTCCGAGCGGGCCAGGATGAGGGAGAGGGCCAGGGGCGGCAGGGGGGCGTGGATGAGGTGGAGGCCCTCCTCGAGGGTGACGGCCGTCGGGCGGGACGGCGTCTCCTGCGGGACCACCAGGTCTTTGGGGGCGCGCCAGCTCGCGTAGACCACGCGCTCGCCGGACGTCGTGGCGGCCCAGTCGGCGCTGAAGAGGACGGGGAGCGAGTCGACGAGCGTGGTGAGAGCCCGGTCGCCCGCCGTGGTGATGTATTTGAGGATCTCCAGCTCAGGGTACGTCCCCGGCGCCTCCCTGGTGGTCCAGACCCCCTCGACCGCCACGCCGTCGACGGTCTCCAAACTCTTGATCAGCGACTGCCGGGGCATGCTCTCCGGGAAGAAGATCGTGATGTCGTCGACGGCCGTGCCCGCGCCCCGGTCGAGCACGGTCACCTGCGTGATGTCGGCTCCCGCCGCGCCCAGGACCTTGGTCACCTGTGCCAGGGAGCCAGGTCTGTCGGGCAGCGCCAAGCGCACGCGAAGAAGCATCCGTCCCCCCAACGACGATCTGGATAACAGCGTCTCTGATCAGCTTAACGATCCTCTGCCAGGCGGGGTGGCTGGGATCGGCTGCCACCGGGGTGGGGTGGTGTGGGCGTCCAGGTGGAAGCCTGCGCCTGCAGTTGCCCCGCGCCGCGGCACGGAGCCGTGCTCGGCCATCTCGACGAGGAGGGGGAGCCGGGCGACGGAGCTGTCGCGGCTGCCGGGCACGCACAAGCAGGTCATCGGCAACCTGATCGATGAGCTGGAGGGGCTGGGTTGCGTGGAACGCCGGCCCGCCCCCAGGACCGACGCGCCAAGTTGATCGTTCCGACCGCCCGCGGGCCAGATCAGATGGAGAAGCCGGACGCGATCATGGCCGCGATCGATCAGCCGCCTTGGCGGCTGATCGATCGGTGAGCTGGTGAGCCTGGAAGAGGGCACCCGCGCCGACGGCGGTGAGTGGTGGTGCGCGCCGCCTGGTACGACCGGCAGGGACCGGCACGCGAGGTGCTCGACGTCGGCGAGCTGCCCACCCCCGAGCCCGGCCCCGGCGAGGTGCGGGTCAAGGTCGCGGCCTCCGGCGTCCACGGGGGCGACCTGGGCAAGCGCCAGGGCTGGTGGGGCGTCGACCGAGTCGCCGAGGTCGCGTTCGACACCGGTATAGCCACCGACGTCGAGCTCCTCGGGTATGGCGGAACGGTGGCCACCTACGCCACCAGGGCGACCGATCCGGCGGTGCCGTACTGGCCCCTCGGCTTCAAGAACATCGCCGCCCGCTTCCCGCTCGACCGGATCGCCGAGGCGCACGAGGCCACCGGGACGCTGGGCTCCACCGGCCGGGTCGTGGTCGATCTCTGAAGCGGCGTGCGGGACCGGGCCGAAGAATGCGATCGAATACCCGTTACGGACTGACCTGCGCTACAACTGTCCGGGTGAAGATTGGGCCGATTGAGGTATGGCCGCCGGTGGTGCTCGCGCCGATGGCGGGCATCACGAACGCGCCGTTCCGCGTGTTGTGCAGGGAGCAGGGCGCGGGGCTGTTCGTGTGCGAGATGATCACGACGCGCGGGCTGGTCGAGCGCAATCCAAAGACGATGCGGATGATCAGGTTCGCGGAGTCGGAGCGGCCCAGGAGCATCCAGCTGTACGGGGTGGACCCCGGCATCGTGGGGCGGGCGGTCAGGATGATCGCCGAGGAGGACCTGGCCGATCACATCGATCTCAACTTCGGCTGCCCCGTGCCCAAGGTGACCAGGCGTGGCGGCGGCTCCGCGCTGCCGTACAAGAGGAATCTGCTGCGGCGGATCCTGCGGGAGGCGGTCGCCAACGCGGGGTCGTTGCCCGTGACGATGAAGATGCGCAAGGGGATCGATGACGATCATCTGACGTATCTCGACGCCGGGCGGATCGCTGCCGAGGAGGGGGTCGCGGCGGTCGCGCTGCACGCGCGTACGGCCAAGCAGCATTACGGGGGTGTGGCCGACTGGGATGCCGTCGCCCGGCTGAAGGAGGCCGTGCCGGACATCCCCGTGCTGGGGAACGGCGACATCTGGTGCGCCGACGACGCCCTGCGGATGGTGGCGCGTACGGGGTGCGACGGCGTGGTCGTCGGACGGGGGTGCCTGGGGCGGCCGTGGTTGTTCAAGGACCTGGAGAACGCGTTCAACGGCAGCCCCGAGCGGGCCCGGCCGACGCTCGGCGAGGTCGCCGAGGTGATGGCCAGGCACGCCGAAGGGCTGACCGAGTGCTTCGACATCGAGCGGTACGCCGTCGCCGACTTCCGCAAGCATGTCGGGTGGTATCTGAAGGGGTTCACGGTCGGGAGCGAGCTGCGGCGGGAGCTGGCCACGGCCGAGTCGCTCGACGGGCTGCGCGAAGGGCTGGCGAAGCTGGAGCACGATCAGCCGTGGCCGCCGAACACGGACACGCCACGGGGGAAGTCGGGGGAGCGGTCCAAGGTGCTTCTGCCGGACGGGTGGCTGGACGACCCATGGGACTGCCCGATCCCAGACCGTGACGCCGAGTCCGACATCTCGGGTGGCTGAGCGCTCCCGAGGGTGCTGAGTGAGCGTCCCCGAGGGTGCTGAGCGCCTCCGGGAGCGGCTGAGCGTTCCTGACGGTGAGCGCCGTCAGTGTGGGCCGGTGGCCTCGGTGCCGCAGGGGCCGCCGCCGACGGCCTGCTCCAGTTGAACGGGCTCGCCCGACATCGTGAGCGTCGGGTAGTACTCGGCGATCCGCTCGGCCGAGCGCCCGACGTAGTGGCAGATGAAGCTGCGCCGGAAGCGGTCGGTCGTGCTGTTCGGCTCCGAGCCGTGCACCAGGCTGCCGTTGAAGAAAAGCACGTCGCCGGGGTTCATGTCGACGGGCACCCGATCCAGCCCGGGCGGCGGCGGGACGTACTCCCGGGTGAACGAGACGTCCTGGTCGGCCTCCTCCGGGCAGAACAGGTCCATCAGATGCGTGCCCGGCACGACCTCGAGGCCGCCGTTCGCCCGGTCCACCCGGTCGAGCGCCACCCACGCGGCCACGCACGTGCCCGGCTCGACCCGGAGGTAGAAGTTGTCCTGGTGCAGCGCCTGGCCCCTGGCACCCGGCGGCTTGAAGTAGAACATGCTCTGGGCTGCTATCGGCTCCTCGCCTAGGATGTCGCGGAGTATCGCGGCGATGCGCGTGTCGAGCAGGTAGCGCAGGGCCAGGTCGTTCACCTGATGCGGGTGCATGATCCGCGGGTAGTCGCGGAGGATGTCGTACGGCTGCCCGGGTTCCTGCGGCTTGGGGGAGAAGTGGCCAGGGATCGGCCCCTTGGCGTGCAGCGTCATGAACTCGTCGCGCAGCTCGGCAACCTCTTCAGGAGCGAGCAGACCGGGCACCAGCATGTACCCCTGATCGTGGAAGTCGTTGAGCCTCATGTGTCTCACGCTAAGGAGCGGGATCGTGGAACGGTATGCCTGTGACCGCTGAGGACCTGTCTGTTCCTGCTGCCGCGCTGACGATCGTGGGCCACTACGACAAGGCCCCCGGCTACGCCACGCGCCGCCCCACCGGGTCGCCGAGCTGGCTGCTGCTGTGGACCGAGGCGGGGGCGGGGCTCGTGGAGCAGGGCGGGGCGTCGTTCGCGGCCCGGGCCGGGGATCTGGTGGTGCTGGGCTCCGGGGTGTCCCAGTACTACAGGGTGCTGGCGGGGGAGGAGCGGTGGCGCTTCTGGTGGGTGCACTTCCAGCCCCGGCCACCGTGGGGGGCCTGGCTGGCGCCCTATGCGCGTGGAGACGGGTGCCATCTGGTCGGGGGCGTGCCGGCGGGCGTGCACGGGCGCATCGGCCTGGCGTTCGAGCGGGCGCTCCAGGACGCGCGGTGGGTGCCCGACGCGCCCCTTCCCACCGATGTGCCCCCTCCCGCCGACGTGCCCTTTTCCACCGACGTGCGGGTGCCGGCGGTCGTCGTGGCGGGGGCGGCCAGGGAGCTGGTGCTGGGCGCCGTGGAGGAGGTGCTCGTGCTCGCCACCGCCTCCGCGCGGCCCGAAGCGGCGCGCCGGTCCGACGAGGGTGACGAGCGGGTGGTCCGGGCGCTCGCGCTCATCGCCGCCGAGCCCGGAGCGCCGCACTCGGTCGCCTCGCTCGCCCGCGCGGTCGCGCTCTCGCCGTCCCGCTTCGCCCACCTGTTCGCCGCCGAGACCGGGCGCACCCCGATGCAGGCCGTGCGTGAGGCGCGGGTACGGCACGCGGCCAGCCTGCTCGAGGTGACGGACTTGGACGTGGGGCAGGTGGCGGCGGCCTGCGGCTTCGTCAGCCCGTTCCACTTCAGCCGGGCGTTCAAGCGCGAGTACGGCCTGCCGCCCCGCGATTACCGCGCCCGCCTCCGCCGGCAATCCTGACCCGAGCGACGCGCGCCGACGGGTCAGCGGGGCCGACCGGGTCAGCGGGTGACGGGGAGGGGGCCCTTGTCGGGAGTGAAGAGCTGGTCGTCCAGGTGGTCGACCGCGTAGTCGATGGCCCCCACCACCACGCACTCGTCGCCGAGCGTGGACGCGCGTACGTCCGGCATGCGCATGCACGTGCGCTCCAGCCGTTCCCGCAGCGGCCCGAGCAGCACGTCCGCCGAGCGCGAGAACCCGCCACCCAGCACCACCATCTGCGGATCCAGGATGAGCACCATCGCGGCCGTGCCCACCGCGAGGTCGTCCACGTACCGCTCGACGGCGGCGACGGCCGCCGGATCCCCGTTCCGGGCGGCGGCGAGCGTGAACCCGGCCGCGTCCTCGGGCGCGGTGCCCGCGGGGACGGACGGGCAGGTGTTGAGGTGCTCAGGAGCGTCGAACCAGCGGGCCTCGGGCAGCATGGAGATCTCCCCGGCCGCCGCCCCGAACCCCCGGTGCACCTTCCCGCCGATGATCAGGCCGGCCCCCATGCGCCGGCCCACGTGCAGGAACACCACGTCCCGGGCGCCCTTGGCCACCCCGCGCCTGGTCTCGGCCATGGCGGCCAGGCGGCTGTCGTTCTCGATGAGCACCTGGCAGGGGAACATCTCCCGCATCTTGCCCGCGAGGTCGAGGTCGCGCCAGGCGGGCACGGCGGCCGAGTAGATGACGCGTCCCTCGACGTCGATCACGCCGACGGTGCCCACGGAGATCGTCCACACGTCGGAGACCGACGTACGGCTGAGCGCCAGGCATCCGGAGACGGCCCGCTCGATCGCCGCCAGGCGCTCCTCGACCGGGGCGTCGGGCAGCACCGGCTGCCGGGTCTCCGCGAGGATCTCGCCGTCCAGGTCGGACAGGGCGGCGCGGATGTTGTGACCCCCTATGTCCACCCCGACCAGGTAGCCGCTGTCGGCGCGGAAGCGGTAGCGGCGGGCCGGCCGGCCCATGGTGCCGGGGCTCGGCGGCACCTCCTCCACCCAGCCGAGCTCCATGAGCTCGTCGGTGACCTCCTTCATGGACGGCCTGGACAGGCCGGTCCGCTCGGCGAGCGCCGACAGGGTGAGCGGACCCGCCCTGCGCAGCTCCCGGATGGCCGTCAGCGAGTTGAGCTGCCGCAGCCGGGACAGGTCGCCGCCGCGAACGTCCGCCATCGCCGTCCTTAAGTAGGTCTCCTATGTAACCACAGATTATGCCAGCGATCGGCGGGTGTACGCCCACTGTGCATCTCCCGTTTTAGCGGGAAAAGAGGGTCATTGACCCCACGGGAGCGCCGGTGCTACTAATGAAGGGCTCCTTTGAAAGTCGAGAGGAATCAGGATGTCCTTCGCTGACATCGGCGAGATCAGGTGTGGCCCTGGCGAGGCGCGGGTGTTCGAGCAGGGCTGGCAGTCGTGGAGCCCCACGGGCGCGTACCGCCTGACGGAGGCCCCGCCCAGGCCCGCCGACGAGACCATCCAGATCCTCGCCTACCGCCCCGAGACCCCCGTCCCCGACGGGGTGTTCCAGGGCGAAGGGCTCCTGGCCGTCGAGCCGGGCGACGGGTCCGTCGAGCTCTGGTCGGCGCCGAGCCCCCTGCAGGTGCCGTCGATCAGGGCGCGCGAGGAGGGCGGCCGCCTGGTGGTCTCCGCCGACGGCCCGGTACGCCACCACCGCTCGGAAGGCGGCCTGGACCAGGCCCTGCGCGACTGGGCGGACACCATGGCGGGGCACCGGAGGACGTTCCCCGCCGTCCCGCCCATGTGGTGCACCTGGTACGGCTACTGGGACAAGGTCACCGACGCCGACGTCATCGAGAACCTCCAGCTCTCCGAGCGGCTCGGCCTGGGCGCCGACATGTTCCTCATCGACGACGGCTACGAGGCCGAGATCGGCGACTGGCTGGAGGGACGGCCCGGGTTCGGCTCGCTCGCCAGGGCCGTGGACGCCGTCACGGACGCCGGCCGGCGGGCGGGGATCTGGACCGCGCCGTTCCTCGTCGGCCACCGCAGCCGGATCTTCCGCGAGCACCCCGACTGGCTGGTCAGGGGCGCGTACGCGGGACGCATGTGGGACCAGGACCTGGCGGTGCTCGACGTCACCCACCCCGAGGCCGCCGAGCACCTGGTGCACGTCTTCCGGACGTTCGGCGCGATGGGGATCAGCCACTTCAAGCTCGACTTCGTCTACGCGGGAGCGCTCGCGGGCGGGCGGCACGAGGACCTCGACCCGATCGCCGCGTACCGGCGCGGCCTGGAGCTGATCCGCCGGGGCGCCGGCGCGGAGGCGACCCTGCACGGGTGCGGGGCGCCGATGCTGCCCAGCATCGGCCTGGTGGACATCATGCGGGTCAGCCCGGACATCGCGCCGGCCGTGCAGCCCAAGTCCGGCGACATCAGCCAGCCGTCCCAGCTCGGGGCCCGCCTCACGGGCGCGGCCCGGGAGTTCCTGCACGCCCGGTGGTGGGTCAACGACCCGGACTGCATCATCCTGCGCCCCGAGGTGGAGGCGCGGGAGGAGTGGGCGGCGCACATCGCCGGCACGGGCGGCCTGCGCGGATCGAGCGACCCGATCGCGGCTCTGGACGACTGGGGCCTGGAGACGACCAGGCGTCTCATGGTCCCGACGGCGACGGACCCGTCGTGACCAGCCACACCGCGGAGAGCGGCCTGGTGAGGGACGTCCAGGCGGCGAAGGGGCGGCGCAGGCAGGGGAGCGGCTGGCACGCGTACCTGTTCGTGGCGCCCAGCCTCTTCGGCGTGCTGGCCTTCCTGCTGCTCCCCATGGTCATCGTGCTCGTCCTCAGCCTCTTCGACTGGGAGCTGCTCTCGGACCCGAAGTTCGTCGGCCTCGACAACTACCGCCGCCTGGCGGGCGACGGCCAGACGTGGCACTCGCTCGGCGTGACGATCGCGTACGTCCTGCTCTGCATCCCCCTGCAGACCGTGCTCGCCCTGTCCCTGGCCATGCTGCTCAACCAGCGCATCAAGGGCGTCAGGTTCTACCGGTCGCTCTTCGTCGTGCCGTGGATGGCCACCCCCATCGTCCTGGCCCTGATCTGGGGCTGGATCTTCGACCCGCGCGACGGCGCCATCAACAGCGCCCTGGCGCTGGTCGGCGTCACCGGCCCCGACTGGTTGTCCGACCCCACGTGGGCGCTGCCCGCCGTCGCGCTGGTCAGCGTCTGGCAGTACACCGGCTACAACATGCTGTTCTTCCTGGCCGGGCTCCAGGGCATCCCGAAGGAGCTGCACGACGCGGCCGAGACCGACGGCGCCACCCCGGCGCAGCGGTTCTGGCGGGTGACGCTGCCGCTGCTCAACCCCACGATGTTCTTCGTCAGCGTGACCAACCTGATCGGCTCCTTCCAGGTGTTCGACACGGTGTACGCGATGACGGACGGCGGCCCCAGCCACACCACCGAAGTGATCAACTTCAGGATCTTCCAGACCGCGTTCAAGGAGTTCGACTTCGGCTACGCGGCCACGCTGTCGACCCTGCTCTTCCTGATCATCTTCCTGGTGACGATGGCGCAGGTCAGGTTCTTCGGCAAGCGCACCACCTACGACCTGAGCTGAGCGGAGACCATGGCCAAGCGAATCCTCCTGTACGCCGTGCTCGCGGCCGGTGCGTTCGTCTCCGTCTTCCCGTACCTGCTCGTCGTGCTGACCGCGTTCAAGACCCAGGCGCAGCTGAGCGGGACGGCCCCCTGGTTGCCCGGGCTGCCGCCGACCGCGGACAACCTGGCGAAGATGGTGGACGGGGACTTCCCGCGCTACCTGCTCAACACTGCCGTGATGACGGCGCTGCTGACGGCCGGCCAGCTGGTGTTCACCACGTTCGCCGCGTACGCCTTCGCGCGCCTGCGGTTCAGGGGCAGGGACGTGCTGTTCTGGCTGTTCGTGGCGACGATGATGGTGCCGAGCGCTGTCACGATGATCCCGCTGTTCCTGATCATGCGGGAGCTGGACCTCGTCAACACCTGGTACGGACTGCTCGCCCCGTACGTGCTCGGCACCCCGTACGGGATCTTCCTGATGCGGCAGTTCTTCAAGACCCTGCCCTCCGGGCTGGAGGAGGCGGCGCGGATCGACGGGGCGGGGCCGCTGACGATCCTGCTCCGCGTCATGCTCCCGCTCTGCCGCCCGGCGCTCGGCACGCTGGCGATCATCACGGTGATCTCCTCGTGGAACAGCTTCCTCTGGCCGCTGATCATCACCAGCAGCGACGACACCAAGGTCATCACGGTGGCCATCGCCACGCTCAAACAGGGCATCGGCGTCGACTACAACCTCATGATGGCCGGCAGCCTGATCGCGCTGGTGCCGATGGTGGCGGTCTTCATCTTCTTCCAGAAGCACATCGTCAGATCGGTCGTCCTCACCGGTCTCAAGTGACCGGTCTCAAGTAAGAAGAGGTCAGCGAATGTCGCACAACCCCCCGATTCGCTGGGCGCTGCTCGGCGCCGTCCTGCTCGCCCTCACCTCGTGCGGCTCAGGCTCGGGCGGCGGCGAGTCCGGCAAGGTCACGTTGACCTACCGGCTCTGGGACGACCAGCAGAAGGTCGGCTACGAGAAGGTCATGGCCGCCTTCGAGAAGGCCAACCCCGGCATCGACGTCAACATCGAGCTGCTGCCGTACGACCAGTACTGGACGAAGCTCACCGCGGACGTCGTCGCGGGCACGGCGCCGGACGTGTTCTGGATGACCCCCACCCAGTTCCCCGAATACGTGACCAAGGGCGTGCTCAGCCCGGTCCAGGTCGACCGGTCGAAGTACCACCAGACCGTCGTCGGCTCCTTCACCTACCAGGACAAGCTGTACGGCGTCCCCAAGGACTGGGGAATCGTCGGCCTGCTCTACAACAAGGACCTGTTCAAGAAGGCCGGCGTGGAGCTGCCCGACAAGCTCACCTGGGCGGCGGACGGCACCGGCACCCTGCTCGACACGGCACGCAAGCTCACCGTGGACGAGGCCGGCAAGCACCCGGGCGACGCCGGCTTCGACCCCGCCAAGGTCAAGTCGTACGGCTTCGCCTCCTGGAACCACTACCAGACGCAGTGGATGAACTGGGTCAGCTCGAACGGCGGCAAGCTCGTCGACAAGCCCTTCGGCAAGTACGCCTTCAACGACCCGGCGTCGGTGCAGGCGCTGCAGTTCGGCGTGGACCTGGTGAACAAGCACCACGTCTCCCCGCCCGCCACCCAGACCAACCCGCCGACCGGCAAGGTCACCGACATGTTCAAGGCGGGCCAGGTCGCGATGTTCCCCGCCAACAACGCGCTGCTGCCGTTCGTGGCGCCCGAGGCCACCTTCGAGATCGGCGTCGCGCCCATGCCTGAGGGGCCGAAGGGCCGCTCGGTCAACTTGAACGGCCTGGCCGAGGCCGTCTACGCCAAGAGCAAGCACCCCAAGGAGGCCATGAAGCTGGCCGAATACCTCGGCACCCAGGAGCCGCAGAAGATGATGGCCGACGGCGGCTACGCCTTCCCCGCACTCAACGGCCTCAGCCAGGGCTACGTCGACTTCTGGAAGGCGAAGAAGGTCGACGTCTCGCCGTTCGTGACGGAGGCCGAGGGCTCGACATTCCCGCTGCCGGTCACCACCGGCTTCACCGGCTTCGAGACGAAGCTTAACCAGATCTTCAACGAGATGTACCTCGGAAAACTCACTCCGCAAGCCGCCGCCGACCAGGCTGTCGCCGAAGGCAACGCCACCGTCAAGTAGACGACGCCGCCCCGAGGCCGCGCCGTCGTGGCCCCGCCGTCACCCTCACGTAAGGACCCCCATGATCACCCGGCGTTCCCTCTTCGCCGGGGGCGCGAGCCTGGGCATTTCCGCCGCACTGGGTGCTGCTCCCGTGCGCGCGGCGGCCCGTCGCGCCCCTCTCTCCGACCCCTTCCAGCTCGGCGTCGCCTCCGGTGAGCCCACGCCTGACGGCGTGGTCCTGTGGACCCGGCTCGCCATGAACCCGATCGCGCTCGACGGCCTCGGCGGCATGCCGGACCGCCCGGTGCCGGTCCAGTGGCAGCTCGCCAAAGACGAAAATTTCCGGCACGTCGTACGCGCCGGCGCCGAGGTCGCCCGCCCCGGCGCGGCTCACAGCGTCCACGTCGAGCTCGAAGGGCTCGCCCCCGGCGCCGAGTACTTCTACCGCTTCCGGGCCGAGGGCGAGATCAGCCCCGTCGGCCGCACCCTCACCGCCCCGACACCCGGCACCCGCAGCCGGGCGCTGAACCTGTCGTTCACCTCCTGCGCCGACTACCAGGTGGGCTGGTTCACGCCCTACCGCAGGATGGCCGAGGACCAGCCCGACCTGATCGCCTTCCTCGGCGACTACATCTACGAGTACGGCGACTACAAGTACCCGGTCCGCGACCAGGCCGGCGGCGAGTGCTTGGACCTGGCCGGATACCGGCTGCGCCACGCCCAGCACAAGGCCGACCCCGAGTCGCAGCTGGCCCACGCCATCGCCCCCTGGGTCGTGGTGTGGGACGACCACGACATCGAGAACGGGTGGGCCGGCGACGTGCCCGAGCAGCCCGACCCGCCGTTCCTCGCGCGCCGGGCGGCGGCCTTCCAGGCGTACTACGAGAACATGCCGCTGCGCCGCGCCCAGAAGCCGGACGGCTCGGCGCTCAGGCTCTACCGCAGCATCCGCTGGGGCGCGGTCGCCAACCTGCACCTGCTCGACACCCGCCAGTACCGCGACCTGTACGCGTGCACCGGCAAGAGCGGCACCGTCGGCCCGGACTGCCTCGACCGCTTCGAGCCCAACAGGACGATCCTGGGCCGCGACCAGGAGGCGTGGCTCGACGGCGCGCTGAAGGGCTCGCGCGCCACCTGGGACCTGCTCGGACAGCAGGTCTTCCTCATGGAGATGGACTGGGCGAACGGCGAGGGCAAGGGCTACTCGAACGAGGGCTGGGACGGCTACGTCGCCTCCCGCAACCGCCTGACGGCCGCCATCGACACCTACAAGCGCAACGCCGTCGTGCTCACCGGAGACGTGCACTCCCACTGGGCGGGCGAGGTCAAACGCGACTACCAGGACCCCGAGTCGAAGTCCGTCGCCGTCGAGCTGGTCACCACCTCGGTGACGAGCGCGGGCAACGGCCTGGACGAGTACCCCAACACGCAGGTCCTGCTCAACGAGAACCCGCACGTGAAGTTCTTCAACGGCCGCCGCGGCTACGTGCGCACCAAGATCACAGAGCAGGAGATGAAGGTCGACTTCCGGTCGCTGTCGCGCGTCACCGAGCCCTACGCCCCCGCCTACACCTCCGGCTCCTTCGTCATCGAGCCGGGCGCCGCCAGACTGAACCCCGCCTGACAGGACCTCCCATGCGCATCCTCACGGCCGCCGCCGCGGCGGCCCTGCTCGCCATGCCGTTCGTGCCGTTAGCCGGCGCCGCGGACGCCGCCGCCGGCCCGCCGATGGGCTGGAACAGCCGCTCGCTCGGCTGCTCGGTCTCGGAGTCGTCCGTACGAAAGGCCGCCGACTCCCTCGTGCCCCTCCTCCCGCTCGGCTACCGGTACGTCGTCATCGACGACTGCTGGCTGGCCGCGCAGCGCACGAATGGCGCACTGGCCCCCGACGCCGCCCGTTTCCCCGGCGGCATGAAAGCCCTCGCCGACTACGTGCACGGCAAGGGCATGAAGCTGGGCCTCAACCTGTCGGCGGGCACCAAGGCGTGCTCGGGCGGCGGCCCCGGCTCGTACAAGAGCGAGGCCGCCGACGCCGAGCAGGTCAAGGGCTGGGGCGTCGACTACGTCAAGTACGACTGGTGCAACATCCCCACGGCCGACTTCCCCGGCCAGAACGTGCAGCAGATCGCCCAGACCCTCTACCCGCGCATGCGTCAGGCCCTCGGGACGGACGTCGTGTTCGCCATGAACAACGAGGACGGCAGCACCGTGCCGTGGCTCTGGGGCAAGAGCGCGGGCGCCACCACCTGGCGCACGAACGTCTACAACCGCCCCATCCCCGACGCCTACCCCAACATGGTGGACATCTGGGAGACCAACCAGCTCAGGGCCGAGTACGCGGGTCCGGGCAGCTGGGCCGACCCCGACCTGATCCAGGCCGGGCGCGGCGGGATGACCGAGACCGAGTACCGCACCCAGTTCACGCTCTGGGCGATCGGCGCGTCCCCGCTGTTCCTGCAGGCGGACCCGGCCGCGGCGCCGCCCGCGGTCGTCGCCAACCCCAAGGTCGTCGCGGTCGACCAGGACCCGCTGGGCGCGCACGGCACGTTCGTGAAGACGGACGGCTGGTACCACGTGCTGTCCAAGCCGCTGGCCAACGGCGACCGGGCCATCGCGCTGTTCAACGAGAGCGACCGCGCGGCCACCATCTCGACGACGCTCGGCGGGTCCCGCTACCGGGTCGAGGAGCTGTGGAGCGGCGCGGTCAGCTCTTCCAAGGGCGGGCTTGCTGCCCAGGTTCCCGCGCACGCGGCCCTGCTCTACCGGGTCGCCGAGAGCCGCGAGCAGGCACCGCCGCTGGTGACGTTCGAGGCCGACCCGCCGAAGTTCCTCGGCGACGACCGGCCCTCGGTGCTGGAGCCGGGCAAGACCGGCGAGATCCTGACCAGGGTCACCAACACGGGGGCCACCGCACGCCTGCGCGACGTCGAGGTCTCGGCGCGCGTGCCGGACGGGTGGCAGGCCGCCGCGCGCACGCCCGTCAGGGCCGGCAAGCTGGACGGCGGGGAGACGCTCACCGTGAAATGGGCCGTCACCCCGCCCGCCGGCGCCACGCCGGGGAGCTACGAGCTCACCTTCACGCAGGGCACGCAGACCGCCGTGGCCGTCGTGACCGTCGCCACCGCGCCGGGACCGGGGCGGACCTACCTCAGCGACGTGGCCTGGACCAGCGCCAAGAACCACTTCGGCCCGGTCGAGAAGGACACCAGCAACGGCGACAAGGCGGCCGGCGACGGCAAGCCGATCACCATCGAGGGCGCCACGTACGCCAAGGGCCTCGGCGTGCACGCGCCCGCCGAGATCGAGTTCTACACCGCCGGGCGCTGCACGGCCGTGGAGTTCCAGGCCGGGATCGACGACGAGGTCGGCTCGGCGGGTTCGGCCGGCTTCGAGGTCTGGGCCGACGGCGGCCGGGTCGCCCACTCGGGCGTGCTCACCGGCGCCATGCCCGCCCGCAAGGTAACCGCGTCCGTCGAGGGCGCCAGATATGTCCGGCTGGTCGTGACCAACGGAGGCGACAACGCGACCTCCGACCACGCCGACCTCGCCGACGCCGCCATCACCTGTAAGTAAGGAGTTCGCCGTTGTTGATCGTTCCCAAGCCCGTCAAGCACGAGTCCAGGCCAGGGGCGTTCGTCCTCGGCCGCGAGACCTCGCTGGCCGCCGACCCGGCGCTCGGCGAGGTGGCCGCCTGGCTGCGCGGTGAGCTCGCCCCCGTCACCGGAGGCCAGCTCCTGCCAGGGGGCTCGGGAACGATCAACTTGTCGCTCGGCGATCTGCCGCCGGAGGCGTACCGGCTGACCGTCGGTGCCACGGTGGAGATCGTCGCGGGCGGTCCCGCCGGGGCGTTCTACGGGGCGCAGACCTTCAGGCAGCTCCTGCCGCCCGCCGCCTTCAGGAAGGCCCGGGGCGGGCCTTTCGAGGTGCCCGGCGCGTACGTCGAGGACGCGCCGAGGTTCGGGTGGCGCGGCTGCCTCCTCGACGTCGCCCGGCATTTCATGCCGAAGCGGGACGTGCTCCGCTTCATCGACCTGCTCGCCCTCCACAAGCTGAACGTCCTGCACCTGCACCTCACCGACGACCAGGGCTGGCGGATCGAGATCCGCCGCTACCCGAGGCTGACCGAGGTCGGCGCGTGGCGCAGGGAGAGCCAGACCGGCTGGAACGGCGCCATGGACGGCCGCCCGCACGGCGGCTACTACACGCAGGACGACATCAGGGAGATCGTCGCGTACGCCGCCGCCCGGCACGTCACGGTCGTCCCCGAGATCGACCTGCCGGGGCACACACAGGCCGCCATCGCCGCGTATCCGGAGCTCGGCAACCTGGACACGCCGCTGGAGGTGCGCACCGGCTGGGGCGTCGGCCAGAACGTGCTCAACGTCGAGGACAGCACGGTCAAGTTCTTCCAGGACGTGCTGGACGAGGTGCTTGAGCTGTTCCCCAGCCCGTACGTCGTGCTCGGCGGGGACGAGTGCCGCAAGGACCAGTGGAAGGCGAGCTCCGCGGCGCAGCGGCGCATCGCCGAGCTGGGGCTGCGGGACGAGGAGGAGCTGCAGAGCTGGTTCATCCACCAGTTCGACGCCTACCTGACGGCGCGCGGGCGCCGGCTCGTCGGCTGGGACGAGATCCTCGAGGGCGGCCTGGCGCCCGGCGCGGTGGTCGCCTCGTGGCGCGGCGAGCTGGGCGCGGTGGCCGCCGCCAGGAGCGGCCACGACGTGATCAACTGCTCCAACACGAGCCTCTACCTGGACTATCGGCAGGGGCCGGGGGAGGAGGAGCCGGTGCCGTTCGGGCCGGTGCTCACGCTGGAGGACGTCTACGCCTTCGAGCCCGTGCCCGCCGAGCTGCGCGGCGAACCGGCCGCCGCCCACGTGCTGGGCGCGCAGTGCGGCCTGTGGACGGAGCTGATCGACTCCAGCCGGCACGCGGACTTCATGGCCTTCCCCCGGCTCGCGGCCTTCGCCGAGACGGTGTGGAGCTCTCCAGAACGGGACCTGGACGATTTCCGGGCGCGGCTGGCGGCGCACCTGCCCCGGCTGGACGCGATCGGCGTGGAGTATCGGCGGGCGGAGGGGCCGCTGCCCTGGCAGACCCGGCCGGGCGTGCCGGGGCGGCCGGAGGACCCCGAAGGCTGGCAGGCCAAGCTCGACGCCTGGACCAGCAACCTGAGGTCCCGCTAGATCTCCACGTGCCCGCCGCTGCGCCAGTAGACGTTGGCCTCCCTGGAGAGCAGCCCCTCGTCCACCAGGTAGCGGCGCAGCGCCGCGTAGTCGTCGTGGAAGGCCCGCAGGGCCACGTTCACGTCCTTCTCCGGGTAGCGCACGCCGGGCTCGAACACCATGGCGATGTAGCGCAGCACCACGAGCCGCTTGTCGCGCCGCATCCCCATGGTCGTCAGCCGCCCGTTCACCAGGAACGTGCGCAGCACCCGCTCCTCCTCGCTCAGCTGCTCGGCCGGCTCGGCCCGCGCCCGCAGCAGCTCACGGAAGCGCTCGGGCGTGGCCCGCCACTTGCCGCTCTCGTCGCGCGCCGCCAGACCGCCGCCGGCCAGCTTCTCCAGCGCCTTGGGCGGCAGGCCGTCGGTGTCGCCGAGCACCAGGGAGGCGAAGGCCCGTAACGTGTCTTCCTGGTAGAGCAGCCCGAGGACGCGCCTGATCTCTTCGTCGTTCACCTCTACCATTTTGTCGCATGATCTCAGCCCTGTTACTCGCCGTCTCCGTCGCCATCCCGAACAACTTCCTGCTGTACGAGGAGGCCGCCGCCACCAAGGACAAGAACCCCGAGACGAACTGGACGGCCAGCAGCAAGAGGACGGCCGCCCTCGTCGTGAACCCGTGCGAGAAGGCCGGGCTCGGGCAGAGCGACCGCACGCAGGCCAGGACGCTCATTTACACCGCGGTGCCCGACTACTCCAGGTCGGAGCAGGTGATCCTCTACTCCTCGGCCGCGGCCGCGGGCAAGGCCCTGCGTGACGTGGAGGCCGCCGTCCGCGCCTGCTCCCGATCCGGCTACCGCTACTCCGCCCGCGCGGTGGGCCTCGGTGACAAGGCGCTCAAGGTCACCGGCCAGGCGTACCAGGGCAGGAAACCGGGAATCGGCGGCGAGCGGGCCATCGTGACCCGTCGCGGGAACGCCCTGATCCTCTACACCGTGGCCGGCGAGTGGGGTAAGCCCCGCAAGGACGACTTCGGGCAGCAGGCGCGGGACACCAAGCGCATGCTCGCGAAAATCTGCACCATCGCCGATTGCTGATCGCGGTAAATGTCACGATCTCGGGACACGATCATGACATGACCCCGACGTATCCCGGATGACACTTAATTGACAGGCGTGTGCCGGGGCGCCCTTGCCAGTCCGTTCCGGCACACGGCTTGTCGCTTTTCTGGGGTTGCATTGGGCTTCGGGGGCAGCCCCAGCGCCCCCGGGCGCGGCCTCTCAGAGCCGGTTGAGCCCGATCACGTGGAGCACGGCGCGGCCCTCCTCGTCGGAGGCGGCCAGGTCGACATGGGCGTCGATGCCCCAGTCGCCGTCGCCGGCCGGATCCTTGATCGTCTGCCGGACCTTCCAGAGCCCGCTCTCCTCCTCGATCCGCAGCAGCGCGGGCCCGCGCGCGTCGGCGTCGGTGAAGATCTCCTCGTGGTCGGCGTAGTACGCGTCCAGCGCCGCGCCCCAGTCGACGTCGGGGGCGAGCTCCTCCAGCTCGTCCTCCTTCTCGATGGCGCACAGCTCGACCAGCCGGAACATCGCGTTGCGCACCAGCACGCGGAAGGCCCTCAGGTTGGCCGTGACCGGGCGCACCTTGGTCTCCAGCTGGTCCTTCTGCTCCAGCGCCTCTGCCGGGTTGGTGAGCTTCTCCCACTCGTCGATGAGCGAGGAGTCGACCTGGCGGACCAGCTCGCCGAGCCACTCGATCAGATCGACCAGGTCGTCGGTCTTGAGGTGCTCGGGCACCGTACGCGACAGCGTGCGGTAGGCGTCGGCGAGGTAACGCAGCACCGTGCCCTCGGACCTGGCCAGCTCGTAGAACTGGATGTACTCGCTGAAGGTCATGGCCCGCTCGTACATGTCACGGATCACCGACTTGGGGCTGACCGTGTAGTCGCCCACCCACGGGTGGCCGCGCCGGTAGGTCTCGTAGGCCCCGAGCAGCAGGTCCTCCAGCGGCATGGGGTACATGACCTCGGCCAGCTGCTCCATGCGCTCTTCGTACTCGATGCCGTCGGCCTTCATCTGCGCGACCGCCTCGCCGCGCGCCTTCTTCAGCTGCGCCGACAGGATCTGGCGCGGGTCGTCGAGGATCGACTCCACGATCGAGACGATGTCCAGCGCGTACGACGGCGACTCGCGGTCGAGCAGGTCGAACGCGGCCAGCGCGAACGTGGACAGCGCCTGGTTGAGCGCGAAGTCCTCCTGCAGATCGATCGTCAGCCTGGCCCGCCTGCCCTGCTCGTCGGGCTCGGCGAACTGCTCGACGATGCCGCCCGCCAGCAGCGACCGGTAGATCGCGATGGCCTGGCTGATGTGCCGCCGCTGCCACTTGCGGTCCTCGTGGTTGTCGGTCAGCAGGTGCTTCATCGCCTGGAAGCAGTCGCCCGGCCGGTTGATCACCGCCAGCAGCATGGCGTTGCTGACCTTGAAGCGCGAGTTGAGCGGCTCCGGCTCGGCCTCCTGGAGCTTCTGGAACGTGTCCTCGCTCCAGCCCACGAACCCCTCCGGCGGCTTCTTGCGCGCGTAGCCGCGCCGCCGCTTGGGGTCGTCGCCGATCTTGGCGAGGGCCTTGGCGTTCTCGATGTCGTGCTCGGGGGCCTGGCAGGCGACGTAGCCGATGGTGTCGAACCCGGCCCGGCCAGCCCGGCCCGCGATCTGGTGGAACTCGCGGGCGCGCAGCCGCCGCACCTTGTTGCCGTCGTACTTGGACAGCGCCGTGAACAGCACCGTCCTGATCGGCACGTTGACGCCGACGCCGAGGGTGTCGGTGCCGCAGATGACCTTCAGCAGGCCCGCCTGGGCCAGCCGCTCCACCAGGCGGCGGTATTTCGGCAACATCCCGGCGTGGTGCACGCCGATGCCGTGGCGCACGAGCCGCGAGAGCGCCCGCCCGAACCGGGTCGTGAAGCGGAACCCTCCGATCATCGCGGCGATGGCCTCCTTCTCGGCCTTCGTCGCCATGTTGATGGACATCAGGGCCTGGGCCCGCTCCATCGCCGCCGCCTGCGTGAAGTGCACGACGTAGACCGGCGCCTGCCCGGTCTTGAGCATCTCCTCCAGCGTCTCGTGCAGCGGAGTCATCCGGTACGAGTAGACCAGCGGCACCGGCCGCTCGGCGTGCTTGACCACGGCCGTCGGCCGGCCGGTGCGCCTGGTCAGGTCGCGCTCGAACATCGACACGTCGCCGAGCGTGGCCGACATCAGGATGAACTGCACGTTGGGCAGCTCGAGCAGCGGCACCTGCCAGGCCCACCCGCGGTCGGGCTCGGCGTAGAAGTGGAACTCGTCCATGACGACCTGGCCGATGTCGGCCGCCGCGCCGTCGCGCAGGGCCACGTTGGCCAGGATCTCGGCGGTGCAGCAGATGATCGGCGCGCCCGGGTTGACGCTGGCGTCGCCGGTCATCATGCCGACGTTCTCGGTGCCGAAGACGGCGCACAGGTCGAAGAACTTCTCCGACACCAGCGCCTTGATCGGCGCGGTGTAGAAGGTGCGCTGGTCGCGCGTCAGCGCGGTGAAGTGGGCGCCCGCCGCCACCAGCGACTTGCCCGAGCCCGTCGGCGTGGCCAGGATCAGGTTGCTGCCGGAGACGACCTCGATGAGCGCCTCCTCCTGGGCGGGATAGAGAGTGAGCCCCCGCTCGGAGTTCCACTGCACGAACGCGTCGAAGATCGCGTCGGGCTCGGCGTCGATGTCTTCGGGCAGGCGGTCAACGAGTAGGCTCACGCTCTCTATCCTGCCGAAGTTTGCCGGGTGGTCGAACCGCTCTATCCGAGAGAAAGCTGGAACAGCGCCGTGTCGATCCAGCGTCCGTGCTTGAATCCCACCGCCCGCAGCCGCCCGACCTCCTCGAACCCGAACGCCTTGTGCAGCCGCGCCGACGCCGGGTCTCCCGAGTCCGCGATCACCGCGATCATCTGGCGGGCGGACGACTCACCGGCCTTCTTGATCAGCTCGCCGAGCAGCAGCCTCCCGACCCCCCGTCCCGTGCAGCCGGGCGCCAGGTAGATCGTGTCCTCGACCGTGTGCCGGTAGGCGGGCTTGGGACGGTACTGGGCGACGTAGGCGTACCCGGCGACCGCGCCGTCCACCTCGGCCACCAGGAACGGCAGTCCCGCGCCCGTGATGCCGTCCGCCTTCGCCCGCCACTCCTCCAGCCCGGGCGGCGTCTCCTCGAACGTGGCCACGCTGCCGGTCACGTAGTGGGCGTAGATGTCGGCGACGGCTGGGAGATCGGCTTCGACGAGGCCCCGGATGTTCGTCATGGCCGTATTGTGCACGACCCGGGCTTCACGCCCGCGCCCGCGGTGCCGTCATCAGCAGCCCGCCGAGCAGGGCGAGCACCGCGAGGAACGGCCCGCCGCCGGGCGCGAACCCGCCGGCCGTGAGCGTCAGCACCCCGCCGCCGACCAGCACGACCGCCGCGAGCGTGCCGCCCCACCCGGCCTGCCCGTACGGCAGCGCGGGCGGCGTCTCGAACCTGGCGAACCCCTTCAGCAGCGGCCACATGACCAGGCACAGCAGCCCGAACCAGAGCGGCCAGCCCGCCAGCCAGAACGCGCTGCCGGGGCGCGGCGTGTCGATGCCCAGCAGGACCACGACCACGCCGGTCACCACGAACAGGGCCGGCATGTGCCACAGGTACACGGTCATGATCCGCGGGCCCGCCCAGGCCAGCAGGCGCTGTGTGGGCAGCCGCACGAGCCACGGCCGCAGCAGCGCGGCCAGCCCGATCTGCCCGATCCCGACGGCCAGCATGGCGAGGGTGGGCGGGGCCATGTTCGACACCTCGGCGCCCGGCAGGCCGATCATGCTGCCGGGGTACGGGCCGTACGCCACCAGCAGCGCCGCCACGCCGAACCCGCCCAGAGCCAGTGCCCACGGGCGGCGCAGCCGGCCCTCGGCGTAGAAGAAGCCGAGCTGGTGCACCGCCATCCAGACGAACACGACGTTCAGGTAGCCCAGCGCGTCGAACCCGCTGGAGAAGCGCAACAGGTCCGTCAGCACCGCCCCGGTCGCCAGTGACACGGGGACCAGCACGCCGTACCTCTCGTGCAGGCGCAGCGCCAGCGGCGTGGCCGTGACGGCGATCAGGTAGACGGCGAGGAACCACAGGAGCTGGCCGGTCAGCCGCGCGCCCACCTCCAGCGGCTGCTCGGGCACGCCCAGCGTGAGCAGCACGTGGGGGAGCGGGATCCACACCGCGGCCAGCGGCAGCAGCGGCCAGGCCAGCCGGCGCAGCCGGGCCGCCAGCCACCGCTGCGGGCGCCCGCCCGAACGGCCGAAGCTGATCGCGTTCGCCGCGCCGCCCGCGAAGAACACCAGAGGCATGACCTGGCTGAGCCACGTCACCACCCACACACCCGGCGTCGACAGCGCGTTGCCCGTCGCGAGCCGGCCGCCGTCGTAGGTCAGCACGGGGATCGTCCAGTGCTGGAACACGATCAGCGCCATGCCGAAGACACGCAGCAGGTCGATGAACGGATCCCGCACCGCTGTGCGCGCGCCCGCCGTGCGGCGCGGCCGCTGTTCGACCGGGGCGAGGGGGCGGTCCAGCAGGACGGTCATGGGGGGCCTCGATTTCGCAGGGAGTGGATGGCTCAAGGCTCCCGTCGCAGGCGCTCGCGCACATTGCCGCTCGCCGCCCTCTTCAGGTCGAGATCACGTCACCCCGGGCGGTAGGGCTGGCCCTACCCCCACACACCTGTGCACCCGCTCGTCTCGCACGATCAAAGGTCCTACCGTGAACTCCATGCGCTCCCGGATGAGGCGTGTCCTTCTCGACACCCGTTACACGCTGGTCGGCTTCCCCACGGCCGTCATCGGTTTCGTGATCATGATCGCCGGCTTCGCGGCCGGCGTGGCCACCACGGTCGTCTGGGTGGGCGTGCCGCTGCTGGCCGGCACGCTGCTGGCCGCGCGGGGCTTCGCCGACGCGGAGCGCGGCTGGTTGTCCGACGTGCTCAAGCGGCCGCCCGTACGGCCCCGCTACAAGCCCGCCCCGCCCGGCGCGGGCCGCTTCCGCCGGATGGTCAACCCGCTGACCAGCGGGCAGTCCTGGCTCGACCTGCTGCACGGCATCCTGAACCTGCCGCTCGCGATCCTGGCGTTCGCGCTCACCATCACGTTCTGGGCGGCCACGCTGGTCGGCCTGACCTACCCCCTGTACGGCATCATCACCTCGCGCATCGAGGGCAACACCGAGCTGCCCGAGCTGCTCGGCCTGGGCAGTGGCTACACCGTCAACTCGATCTTCTACGTCTCCCTCGGCCTGGTCTTCGCGCTGCTCCTGCCGTTCGTCGTGCGCGGCGCCGCGCTGCTGCGTGCCGGGCTGGGCCGGGCGCTGCTGACCGGCGTGGCCGAGCTGCAGGAACGCATCGACGACCTGGCCGAGGGCCGGGCCGCCGCCGTCTCCGCCGAGGCCAACGCGCTGCGCAAGCTGGAGCGCGACATCCACGACGGGCCGCAGCAGCGGCTGGTCTCGCTGGCCATGGAGCTGTCCAGGGCGCAGCGGCAGTTGTCCAAGGATCCCGAGGCGGCGCAGGCCACGATCAAGTCGGCCATCACCGCCACCAGGGAGACGCTCGACGAGCTGCGCGCGCTCTCGCGCGGCATCGCGCCGCCCATCCTGTCCGACCGCGGCCTCGCGCCCGCGCTGGCCGCCCTGGCCGGGCGCTGCACGGTCCCCGTCGATCTGGACGTGCAGACCGTCGAGCGCTACCAGGCCGCGGTGGAGAACGCGATCTACTTCGTCTGCGCCGAGACCCTCACCAACGTGGCCAAGCACAGCCGCGCCACCACGTGCACCGTCCAGCTTGCCCGCATAGGTGACGCTCTCGTGCTCACGATCGGGGATGATGGGGTCGGCGGCGCACACGTCGCCAAGGGACACGGTCTCGCCGGGCTGGCCGACCGGCTCCGTGCCGTTGACGGGGAGCTCGAGGTGCAGTCGCCGGACGGCGGGCCGACGTTGATCGTGGCGGAGGTGCCGTGCGGGTAGTCGTGGCCGATGACGCGGTCCTGATCAGGGAGGGCCTGGTCAGGCTGCTGGAGGAGTTCGGTTGCGAGGTGGTCGCGACCGTCGGTGACGGCGACGGCCTCGTGGCGGCGGTCGCCGAGCACAAGCCGGACGTGTCGGTGGTCGACGTGCGCATGCCGCCGTCGTTCACCGACGAGGGGCTCAGGGCGGCCGTGGAGGCGCGGCGCAGGGTGCCGGGGACGCCCGTGCTGATCCTGTCGCAGTACGTCGAGGTCTCCTACGCCGACGACCTGCTCGCCGACGCCCGGGGCGCGGTGGGCTACCTCCTGAAGGACCGGGTCGTCGACGTGGACGAGTTCCTGGAGGGCCTGCGGCGGGTGGCCGCGGGCGGCACGGTGTTCGATCCGCAGGTGGTGTCCCAGTTGATGGTGCGCAGACGCAAGGACGACCCGTTGGCGCAGCTGACGCCGCGGGAGCGGGAGGTGCTCGGGCTGATGGCCGAGGGGAGGTCCAATCCGGCCATCGGGCGGCAGCTCGTGATCAGTGACGGGGCCGTGGAGAAGCACATCCGGAGCATCTTCAACAAGCTCGGCCTCTACGCGGAGGACAGCGACCAGCATCGGCGGGTGCTCGCCGTACTGACCTATCTGCGTTCCTGACCACTCCCGGCCCGGCGGGGGGCTGGCCGGTCCGCGCGGCGCCGCGCGCGGACCTGGCCGCTCGGCTGATTTAGCCGAGCGCGTCGACCAGCTTCTTGCGCTGCTGGGCGCCCAGGCCGCCGAGGCGGCGCTTCTCGTCGACGCCGGCCTCCTCCATCAGCGCGGTGGCCTTGGCCGGACCGACGCCCTTGACGGCGCGGAGCGCCTGGGAGACCTTGATCTTCTTCGCGATGTCGTCGTCGCGCTCCAGCAACTGAGCGAACGTCAGCTCGCCGGCCTTGACCTTGGCGAGCAGAGCGGTGCGGGCGGCGCGGGCCTCGGCCGCCTTGGCCAGAGCCGCCTGACGCTGCTCGGGGGTGAGAGTGGGAAGTGCCATCTCAGTTCTCTCCTCGGGGAGTTTTACGTTCGGGTTCTGTTACCCGTGGTGCAGTGGCTAATCATGGCGGATACCAGCGGTTCGTGTTGCGGAAAGCGCCCTCTCACCGTGTCCGCCACACTTCGCCGGCCGCTTCCGCGCACACCACGTCCTGCGCGACCGTGCCCCCGCTGACCCCTATGCCGCCGACCACGCGCCATCCCTCACCGTGGTCCGCCCAGAGGGGGATGCCGCCTGCGACGCACACGAAACCCTCCGGCGGCAGGCCCTGCAGGTCCCCTCCTGGAGCCGTCCGCGCGGCCAGCTCCGCGGTGGACCCGCGCAGGGCCACCGAGGTGTACGCCTTGCCCTGCGCGAGCACCGGGCCGGCGATGCCCGCACCCTCCATACGCTGGAAAGACACCAGATGCCCGCCCTCGTCCACGACCGCCACGGAGATCGCCACGCCTTCGCGGACCGCCTGCCTGACGGCCGCCTCGGTCATGCGGAGCGCGAGTTCCAGATTCACGCGTGCTTCCCTCGGGTCCCTGAGGTCGTGGTGGGTTCTCCTTCCATGCGTACAGCCCTTGGCCGGGCGCTGCAAGATCGCTAGCATGGGCCGGACGGGTGCGATCTACAGCGGCCTCGCCCCCTTCAGGGTGGAATGCGTCACATTCCGCTGCTCGGGCGTGTCGCGACCCTGGTCAGGGTGGTTTTCCCGCCATGTTTCGAGACCTTCCGGCGTGAGGAAGGCGTCGAACACCGACTCCATCGCGCCCAGCAGCGCGCCCCGCCAGACCAGAGCCGAGCCCTCGATCCTGGGCGGCTGATCCCGGCGGATCGCCATGAGGCCGGGCACGCAGCTGTCCATCAGGGCCTTCCCGGCCCGTTCGTACAGCTCCACGCCGTGGCCCGAGAGGGTCACCACCTCGGGGTCGTGGGCGTTCACGAGGGCCGCGATGCCGCGTCCGAGCGCTCTGGCGTTGGCCGCGACCGCCTCCTCGCTGGTGGCCAGCACCTGCTCCGCCTGGGTCCGGCCCCTGCCGCCGCCGTAGGCGAGGCCGACGTGGCGCAGCAGGGCGTTCGCGCCGACGTCCATGCCCCAGCAGCCGATCGCGCCGCACGGGCAGAGCCGGTCGCCGCCGGTGAGCGGCATGTGGCCGAACTCGGCGCCCGTGCCGCTCGCCCCGCCCAGCGGCCGGCCCTCCACCACGAGGACGCCGCCGAGGTCGAAGTCCACGTGCAGGTGCAGCCCCACCCGCACCCCCTGCAGCCGCCCCCGCCGGGCCTCGGCCAGCGCCGCGAACGCGGTGTCGTTCCCGACGATCGGCGTTCGCGCCTGCGGGGAGTCCTCGGCGATCGGCGTTCGCGTCTGAGGGGGGTCCTCGGCGATCGGCGTCTTCGCCGCCAGGCCGAGCAGCCGTGGCACGTCGACCGAACGCCAGCCCAGATGGGCGATGTCAACCAGGCCGCCGTGCCGGACCGGACCCGCCAGAGCCACCCCGACGCCGACCACCCGATGCCCGAGGCGGCGCCTGTGTGCCGCGATGGCCTCGCCCAAAGGCCCCAGAGCGCCCTCAGGCGTGCCGTCGTGGGCCTGCAGGCCCAGCACCGTGGTCCGGCCGCCCAGCTCGCAGGCCGCCAGCTCCCAGGCGTCCTCACGTACGTCCACGGCCAGTGCGAGCGGCCCGCGCGGGTGCGGCCCAGGCACCTGCGTCGGACGTCCCCGCGCGTGCTCCCGCGCCGGCTCCTCGTGCACCAGCTCGTCCTCGGCCAGCCCCGCGACCAGCACCGACGCCGTCCCCCTCGCCAGCCGGAGGTCGCGGGTCAGCTGTGACCTGGTGCGGGTGGCCCCGCAGTCATGCACGGCGCGCAGCAGCCGTACCCGGTTGTGCGTACGAAGTTCACCACTTGTCGTAGCCCCAATCACGGTCAACAGTTTATGCTCTAGCCGTGAACAAAAACCTCATTGATGCCAGACGTGCTCGTGCCGGAGTGTTCGGGTTCTTCTTCCTCGCCGGGTTCGTGATGGGTCTGTGGGCCGCCGGGCTCCCGTCCCTGAACGACCGGCTCGACCTCGGCTTCGCCCGGCTGGGCAGCGTCCTGCTGCTGATCTCGGGTGGCGCGCTGGTGTCGATGCTGGTGGCCGGGCCGCTGGTGGACAGGTGGTCGAGCCGCCGGGTGTGCTGGGTGGGCGGTCCCTTCTCGGGGCTGGTCCTGCTGGGGCCCGCTCTCGCGCCCTCGTACTGGTCTCTGGCGGTGCTGGCGGTGCTGTTCGGGATCGGGCTGGGGGTGACCGAGGTCGGCATGAACACCCACTCCGTCGAGGTCGAGCGCCGCTACGGCCGCCCGATCATCTCGGCCTTCCATGGCACGTGGAGCCTGGGCGGGGCAGCCGGCGGCGGGCTCACCGCGCTCATGCTCAAGGCCGGGGTCGACCCGCAACTGCTGCTCATCGTCGCGGCGCTGGTGGTGCCCTTCCTGTACCTCGCGGCGGCGCGCCTGCTGCTGCCCGACTCGCCCGCGCACGCCTCCTCGCCGGAGCCGGGCGCTTCTCGGGGCTCGTCGCTGGGCTGGGGGCTGATCGCGCTCCTCGGCCTGGCCGCGTTCGCCGGCCACCTGAGCGAGGGCGCGGCCATCGACTGGGCCGCGCTGCACGCCCGCACGGTACTGGAGACGGATCCGGCGATGGCGCCGCTCGCGTACACGATCTTCTCGGTGGCCATGACCACCATCCGGTTGCTCGGCGACCCGATCAGGGCCCGCCTCGGCTCGATGCGCACCATCCAGCTGGCCGGCCTCTTCGCGACGGCCGGCTACGTCCTGGTCCTGGCCTCGCCGCTGGCGGCCGGCACCCTGCGGGTCGTCTGCGCCTGGACCGGCTGGGCCCTGGCCGGTGTGGGCCTGGCCACGGTGGTGCCGGTCCTGTTCAGCGCGGTCGGCGCCGCCGGCGGCCGGGTGGGGCGCGCACTGGCCATGGTGACGGCCTTCGGCTACAGCGGCCTCCTCCTGGGGCCCGCGGTGCTGGGCTACGTGGCGGAGGCGTCCTCCCTTCCGATCGCCTTGATCATCCCCGCGGTCCTGGCCGCCGTCGTGACCCTCGCCGGCGCCCCCGCCATCCGCTCCCTGACCCGCCTCTCATCCGCTCCCGCCGACGACTCGCCCCTCGTCGGAGCGGGCGATCACACCGCGGCCGCTCCGGCCCGCGACTGACTCGGGTAACGACAATCGTCCTTCAACGTATGTGGTCATACAATTACTCTCTGTGTAAATGCCCATCTCGGAAAGGGGTTTACATGGGAGTTTCCCGCCGTATTCTCGCCGTCTTCGCGGCGGCGCTCGCGGTCGGCTGCGCGTTCGCCGCCGCCTCCCCCGCCAATGCCGCCAGGCCTGCCGATTCCGCGCGCGCCACCAGCCACAGGGCGGTGGAGGTCACGGATATCAGGGAGATCCTCAACAAAAGGTCTACGCAGGTGACCATCTACAAGGGGGATGGCCAAACCTCGCTCTCAGTCGCGGCCAACGGTCGCTGGGCGGGCTCCATGTGGGTTCCCTGGGTCGGCAACAGCGCTGAGATGGGCGAGAGTATCCGCATCAGCTGGGGTGGCACCGCTCGCTACTGGGTGTTCCAGGATTACTGGAACACCAGCAACCTGGTCAGGTACAGCACCACCTACAGCTACCAGAACAGCTTCCCCGTGCCGGGGAGCAACACCGGCGGCGGCGGGAAGAGCCTGACCATCCAGAGCGACGGCACGCTCCTTCTCCAGAACACCGGCTGACCGTCGGCGTCACGTCCGGCCTACCCCACCGCACCGCGCTCGCCGGTGGGGTAGGAGCCGGTCACGCCCCCGCTTTGACCTGGCGTTACGCGATCGTGACTTGACCTGGGAAGTTACGCCCATGTTTCATGTGCCAAACATCGTAAACGTTTACAGAGCCTTGGTCGTAAACGTTTACAACACCATGGAAGGACAACCTTGGCCGACGGACCCACGATCAACACGATCGCCGAGCGTGCCGGTGTCTCGATCGCCTCCGTTTCGCGGGTGCTGAACGGCCTGCCGACCCGGCAGGAGACCGTGCGCAAGGTGATGGCCGCCGCCGACGAGCTCGGCTACGTGCGCAACGCCGTGGCCAGGTCGCTCAAGTCGCGCCGCACCCACCAGGTCGCCTTCGCCATGGCCGACGTGGGCAACCCCGCCTACCTGGCGATGCTCCGCCAGATCCAGCCCGTGCTGAAGGCCGCAGGATACCGGCTGGTGCTGCACTCCACCGACGCCGTCGTGGCCGACGAGATCGACGTGCTGCACAGCCTGGGCGAGCGGTACGTGGACGGGCTGATCATGAGCCCGCTCCGGGTCACCGAGGCCCACCTCGAGATGCTGGCCGCCGCCAGGGCGCCCGTCGTGATCATCGGCTCCGTGCCCGACGGCACCCGCGTGGACAACGTACGGGCCGACTCCCGGACCGGCGTCCGGCTGGCCGTCGATCACCTGTACTCGCTCGGCCGCCGCCGGATCGCCATGGTCAACGGCCCGCTGGACACCGTTCCCGGCGCCTCTCGCGGTGACGCCTACCGGGAGGCGCTGCGGGACCTGGGCCTGCCTTACGACGAGGACCTCGTGCAGATCGGCGACTTCTACCGCGCGGAGGGGGGCCGCGCGGTGGCGGAGCTGCTCGCCAGGGTCCCCGACGTGGACGCGCTGCTGTGCGCGAACGACCTGATCGCCCTGGGTGCGCTCGACGTGCTGCGGGCGGCGGGGCGCCGGGTGCCGGACGACGTGGCGGTGGTCGGCATGGACGACACCGACCTGGCCGCCGCCTCCTGGCCCTCGCTGACCAGCGTCTCGCTGGGGTCGGCCGAGCGCGGCAAGGCCGCCGCCGAGCTGCTGCTCGAGCGGCTGCAGGGCGGCGACCGCGAGCCGCGGCTGGTCACCGTGCCGCCCCGCCTCGTGGTCCGCGCCTCGACGGCAGGGGAGGCGGCCGCCGGGTTCGAAGGCGCGAGCCGTACCCGTATGGACAGCACGAAGGAGGAGGCGTGACGGCGACCGTGACGAGAGCGGCGCCGCCGCGCGGGACGCGGCGCGCCAAGCGCCGGATCGCGCGCCAGACGCGCGAGATGTGGCTGCTCATGCTGCCCGCCCTGGTGCCGGTGCTGCTGTTCAGCGTGGGCCCGCTGCTGTACGGCATCGGCCTGGCGTTCACCGACGCCCGCAACACGCGCAACCACGAGACGGAATTCGTCGGCCTGGAGAACTTCAGCAGGCTGCTGACCGACGACGAGTTCTGGTCCTCGTTCAGGATCGGCGCGATCTGGTCGGTCTCCGTGACCGTGCTGCAGTTCCTGGCCGCGCTCGGCCTGGCGCTGCTGCTGAACCAGAACCTGCGGTTCAGGGGCGTGGCCAGGGTGCTGGCGGTGGTGCCGTGGGCGATGCCGCCCGTGGTCATCGGGCTGATGTGGAAGCTGGTCTACCACCCCGACGCGGGCATCCTGAACGACCTGCTGGGCACGGACATCAACTGGCTGGCGGACTTCTCGCTCGCGCTGCCCGCGATCATCGTGGTCGGCGTCTGGACCGGGATGCCGCAGACCACCGTGGTGCTGCTGGCGGGCCTGCAGGGCATCCCGAAGGAGCTCTACGAGGCGGGCGAGGTGGACGGCGCGGGCCGCTGGCGGCGGTTCTGGAGCATCACGCTGCCGCAGCTGCGGCCGGTGATCGTGGCGATCACCTCGCTCGACTTCGTGTGGAACATCAACCAGTTCGGCCTGGTCTACGTGCTCACGCAGGGCGGGCCGGGCGGGCAGACGCGGCTGCCGATGCTGTTCGCGTACGAGGAGGCGTTCAGGTACCGGATGGCCGGTTACGCCTCGATGCTCGGCCTCGCCATGGCGATCGTCGTGCTGGCCGTGCTCGGACTGTACCTGTGGCGCCAGATGAGGGAGGCCAAGTGATGAGGCGCGGCCCGCAGTACGTGGCGCTGCTCGCGTACATCGTCTTCCTGGCGTTCCCGCTGGTCTGGCTGCTTTCCACGGCGCTGAAGACGCCGAGGGAGATGGCCCTGGCTGATCCCACGTGGATCCCGCGTGACCCGACGCTGGCCAACTTCGCCGACGCGTTCGGGGAGCAGGACCTCGTCGGGGCCGCGGCGCGCAGCCTGGTCGTGGCGCTGTTCAGCAGCGCGATCACGGTGCTGATCTCGCTGCCGGCCGCCTACGCCATGGCGCGCTACCGCGGCCTGCTCAACAAGATCGCCATCGGGTGGGTGCTGATCAGCCAGGTGTTCCCGTTCATCCTGATCATCATCCCGCTCTTCATGATCCTGCGGGACATGGCGCTGGTGAACACGCTGCCCGGGCTCGTGCTGGTGCACGTTACGTTCACGCTGCCGTTCGCGCTGTGGATGCTCCAGGGGTACGTGCGCGCGGTGCCGCGCGAGCTGGAGGAGGCCGCGGCCGTGGACGGCGCGACCCGGCTGCGCTCGATCGCGAGTGTGGTCGCGCCGCTGCTGGCGCCCGGGGTGGTGGCCACGTTGCTGTTCGCGTTCATCTCGTCGTGGAACGAGTTCATGTTCGCGCTCGTGATCCTGCAGAACCCCGATGTCATGACGCTCCCGCTCACGCTGGTGAGGTTCACCGGCCCCGAGGGGGTGGCCAGGCTCGGCCCGCTGGCCGCGGCGTCGCTCATGGCGACGATCCCGAGCCTGATCTTCTTCGCAATCATTCAGCGGCGACTGAAGTCCGGCCTGATGGCCGGCGCCGTGAAGGGCTAGGAGGCTCATATGCGAATCAGGTCCGCTCTGGCGGCTGCGGCGATCCTCACGCTCGCCGCCGCGTGCGGCGGGGGAGGCGGCGGCGAGTCGTCTTCCGCACCCAACGAGCCAGTCAAGATCAATTTCCTCAGCCTGGCATGGCAGAAGGAGTCCGTCGCCGCGAACAAGCAGCTCGTGGACGAGTGGAACAAGGCCAACCCCAACATCCAGGTCACCTACGTCCAGGGCAGCTGGGACAACGTCAACGACCAGCTCGTCACGCAGTTCGCCGGCGGCACGGCGCCCGACGTGATCCACAACGACTCGCCCGCGCTGTCCGGCTTCGCCGGCGACGGCTACCTGCTCGACCTCAAGGACAAGCTGCCCGCCGAGCTCAAGAACGACATTCCGCAGCCCGCGTGGGACACCGTCACCTTCGACGACGGCAAGGGCGGGCAGGGCGTGTACGGCGTGCCGTTCCTGCAGGAGTCGCAGGTCATCATCGCCAACAAGAAGCTGCTCGACGCGTCCGGCGTCCGCGTCCCGACGCCCGACAACCCCTGGACGTGGGACGAGTTCTCCGCCGCGGCGAAGAAGATGACCAAGGGCGGCAACTTCGGCGTGGCCTGGCCGATGAAGTCGCCGGTCAACAAGACGCTCAACCTGGCGCTCAACTTCGGCGGCACGTTCTTCCAGACGGCCGACGGCAAGACCACGGTCAAGGTCGGGCCCGAGGAGCGCGAGGTGCTCCAGCGCATCCACGACCAGCTCTACAAGGACAAGTCCGCCGACCCGGCAGCGCTCGGCCAGGGCACCGCGGACCCGCTGCCGGCCTTCTACAAGGGCAAGTTCGCGCTGCTGCCCGCAGGTGTGTACCTGCGCCAGCAGGTCGCCGAGCAGGCCCCGGAAGGGTTCGAGTGGGTCACGCTCCCCGCGCCGAAGGGCACGAGCGCCCAGCAGGGCGCGGTCTCCCAGACGCTGTCGATCGCCCAGGACAGCAAGCACCCGGACGAGGCCATGAAGTTCATCGGGTTCTTCCTGAACGGCGCGAACCAGGCCAAGCTCGCCAAGGGTGACTGGCTCCTGCCGACTTCCAAGACGGCCGCCGCCGACCCGGCCATGACCACCAAGGAGAACGGCTGGGACGTGGCCACCGCCTCCGCCAAGAACCTCGTCGTGGCGCCGTTCCTCAAGGTGGGCGGGTTCGACGAGTGGAAGACCAAGGTGGCCACGCCGGTCCTGCAGGAGTACTTCGGCAACAAGATCACCATTGACCAGGCGGCCTCGAGGCTGGTCGAGGACGGCAACAAGGTGCTGGAGCGGTACCAGCGGTGAATTTCCGGGATGAAGCCCGTGGGTGTCTGCTCGGCCTCGCCGCCGGTGACGCCCTCGGAGCCCCGGCCGAGAACCTGCCGCCGTCGGAGATCCGGCGGCGGTGGGGCCGGCTCACCGAGATCGAGGGCGGGGGCACCGATGACACGGAGTACGCCATCTTCGCCGCGTCCCTCCTGGTCCGGCACGGGCACGCGCTGACGTACGCCGACGTGGCGGCCGCGTACCGGCGGGAGGTCATCCCGCGGGTCTCCGGGCCCATGCGGGGGGCCGGGTTCTCCGAGCTGGGCACCGTCGAAGCGCTTCGCCGCGGCATGGAGCCGCCGTTGACCGGGCTGGTGCACTCGCACGGGTGGTCGGACGGCCTCGCCATGCGCGCGGCGCCGTACGGGATCTTCTGCCCGGGAGACCCGGCGGAGGCGGCCCGGCTGGTGGAGCAAGACGGGCTGGTCAGCGGGTCCGGCGAGGGCATCCTGGGCGGCCGCGCGGTCGCCGGGGCGGTGGCCGCCGCGATGGGCGGGGCCTCGGCTGAGGACGTGGTGCGGGCGGCGCTGTCGGTGATCCCCGCCGACTCGTGGACGGCCCGCAACATCGTGCGAGCCCGCACCATCAGCAAGCCGGGCGCCGCCGGCGAGGACGGGCTGCTCGAGGCGTTGCACGAGGCCGTGGTCGTCAAGCATTACCCCTGGACCGACCTGGCTCCGGAGGCCGTGGCGCTGGCGATGGCGGCGGTGCTGGCAGGCGGTGGCGACGTCGAGGAGTCCGTGACGTTCGGGGTGAGCCTGGGCAGGGACGCCGACACGATCGGCGCCATCGCCGGGGCCATCACCGGAGCCATGCGGGGAGAGCGCGGCGTGCCCGGGCGATGGGCGGCCAGGATCGGACCCGTGACAGGCAAGTGCCTGCCCGTCGTGGCCGGAAAGCACGTGCTGGACGTCGCCGACGAACTGGCAGGAGGACTGTAGATCACCATGTCGGGGGACAGAATCAGAGGGGCCTTCGCCGGGCTCGCCGTCGGTGACGCCGTGGGCTGGCCCGCGGCCAGGCACCGGGCGGCCCTGCATGCCCCCTGGAGCAGGCGCCTGCACAGGGAGCTGGACGCGTTCGCCGAGGAGCACCGGGTCACCACGCTGCCGGTCCCGTTCGCGCTCAACCAGCCCACGGCCCCGCTGGCCATCGGACCGTCCGACGACGCCGAGTGGCTCGCCTGGACGGTGCTCACGATCGACCGCCCGAGGGCCGAGGCGTTCAGGGAGCTACTCGAAGACGGGACGCCCGGGATGCGCGAGGGAGTGAGAGCGCGCATTTCTGTGGCCACCGCGCTCGACAACCTCGCCAAGGGGATCGAGCCGCCCGCGTCGGGGCACGACAATCCGCACCACTTCGACGACGCCGCCGCCGTCCGGGCCGTGGCGTTCGGCGCCCTCGGCCGGGACCCGGCACAGGACGCCCAGGTGACGAACGCCTACGACGGCGTCTTCGGCGCACAGGCCATGGCCGCCGCCGTGGCCGAGGCCGTGGCGTCGGGATCGGCGGCGGGCGCGGTCGAGGCGGCGCTCGCCGTACTGCCGGAGGACACCGCCATCGGCCGCAACGCCCGGCTGGCGCTGGCCGTCACGCGCGCGGCGGGCGACCCGTTCGCGGCCGCGCCCGCGCTCGACGCCGCGCTCCTCGACCACGTCTACAGCTACGGCGTGGGCGCCGCGCAGACCGTTCCGGTGGCGCTGGCGCTGGCCGAGGCGGCGGGCGGCGAGCTCGCCCGCGCCGTGCCCGCGGCGGCCTGCCTGGCCGCGCTGGCCGACTCGGCGCCCGCGCTGACCGGGGCGCTGGCGGGAGCCTGCGGCGGGTACGAGGCGATCCCGGAGGGGTGGATCGCGTCGGCCCGCACGCTGGCCGGTTGTTGCCTGCCTGACCTGGCGGGCCGGGATCTGATCGAACTATCGGAGGGAATCGCATGACGCCGCTTGAAGACAGGGCCACTGGCTGCGTGGCGGGGGCGGCGGTCGGTGACGCGCTGGGCGGCGCCACCGAGGGCTGGACCCCCGAGCAGATCGTCGACAGGTACGGGGGCCGCGTCGAGGGCATCGTGCCGCCGTTCAACGAGGACTGGCGCAACGCCCGCCCCATCGCGCCCTACCACAAGGGCGACGGGCACATCACCGACGACACGTTGATGACGCACGCCCTGATCCGCGTGTACGAGAAGACCGGCGGGCACCTGGACGCGTACGCGATGGCCGACCACCTGGTGCCGGAGCTCATGGGCGAGCGGCGGTGGATCCCCGAGCTGGAGGCGGAGGCGCTGCCGCTGCAGCGGATCTTCCTGGCCGAGAAGTGGATCGTGGCCAGGCTGCACTACGGGCACGTGGACCCGCGCGAGGCCGGTGTCGGAAATATCGTGAACTGCGGCGCGGCCATGTACGTCGCGCCCGTCGGCATCGTGAACGCCGCCGACCCCGACGCCGCCTACGCCGAGGCCGTCGACCTGACCGGGGCGCACCAGTCCAGCTACGGCCGTGAGGCCGCCGGGGTCATGGCCGCCGCGGTGGCCGAGGCCATGCGCCCCGGAGCCAGCGCCGACTCCGTGGTCGCGACCTGCCTGCGCCTGGCCAAGGACGGCACCAAGGCCGCCATCGAGTCGGTCTGCGAGGCCGCTGCCGGGCTCGGGCACTGGGACGGGTCCTTCGAGACGTTGCGTGCCGCCATGCGGCCCCACGACACGGTCGCCGACACCTACCGCGACCAGGGGCTGGGAGCGCGGCGGCCGAGCCGGGTGCACAGCATCGAGGAGCTGCCGCTGGCGCTGGGCTTCCTGGTGATCGCGAAGGGCGACTACCGCGACACCGTGCTGGGCGGCGTCAACTACGGGCGCGACGCCGACTCGATCGCCTCCATGGGCGGGGCCATCGCGGGTGCGCTCGGGGGCCTGACGGCCGTCCCGCCGGAGTGGGTCGCGCAGGTGGGGGCGGCCAGCCGTACGGACCTGGTGGCTCCGGGGCTCGTCATCGCCGAGGTGGCGCGCCGCGTGCACGCCGACGACCTGGCGCGGCGCCGCGGCCACGAGGCCGCCTTCGCCGCCCTGGACCGCCCATGATCCGCCTCACCTGGGTCCAGCCGGAGGACCTGATCGGGCACGAGCTCCGCCAGGCCGCCGAGGACGGCCGGACCTCCGGCCCCGACGGCGACCGGGTACGGGCGATCGCGGCACGGTGGCACGCGGCCGGCGGCCACGACGCGCCCCCGCGCGCCGGCGCCTCAGAACCGGGGGCCGCGCGGCTGCGGGGACTGGCGGAGGAGCTGCTGGACGAGCTGGCCGCGATCCCTTCGCCGCTGGACGAGCCCTCTGACCTGGCCGCCATCATCGCCGCCTGCCCCGCCTGGCCGGCCCCTGGTGAAGCCGGGCCCGTCTCCGAGGCGCGCGTGCTCGGGGCGTGGCTCGGGCGGGCGGCCGGGTGCGTGCTGGGCAAGCCCGTGGAGAAGATCCCGCGCGAAGGCATCAGGGAGATCGCCGAGGCCACCGGCAACTGGCCCATCCGCGGCTGGTTCACCGCCAAGGGCCTGCCGGACGACGTCGCCCGCCGCTGGCCGTGGAACCGCCGCAGCGCCGTCAACTCGCTCGCCGAGAACATCGACGGCGTCCCCGAGGACGACGACCTCAACTACCCGCTGCTGGCCCTGTCCGTCCTCGAGCGCCACGGCCGCGACTTCACCACCGCCGACGTGGCCAGGCTCTGGCTGGACGAGCTCCCCGCGGGCCGCACGTTCACCGCCGAGCGCGTCGCGTACCGCAACCTCCTTGACGGCGTCGAGCCCCCGCACACGGCCACCCACCGCAACCCGTTCAGAGAGTGGATCGGCGCCCTGATCAGGGCGGACGTGTACGGCTGGGTCAACCCCGGCGACCCCGCCGCGGCCGCGGAGCACGCCTGGCGCGACGCCAGGCTCACACACACCGCGAACGGGATCTACGGGGCGATGTTCGTGGCCGCGATGTGCGCCGCCGCCATGGTCGCCACGGACGTGGCGGAGGTCGTACGGGCGGGCCTCGCCGTGGTGCCGGAGCGCTCGCGCCTGCACGAGGCGGTACGCCTGGCCGCCGCCGACGCCGCACGCGAGGACGACTTCGAGCACGTCATCGACCTCCTGCACGAACGCCACGGCGCCCTGCACTGGGTGCACACCGTCAACAACGCCGCCCTCATCGCCGCCACGCTCATCCACGGCCGGGGCGACTTCACCGCCACCATCGCCGGAGCGGTCGCCGGAGGCTGGGACACCGACTCAGCTGGGGCCACGGCCGGGTCCGTCGCGGGCGCGCTCAACGCGGGCGTGCCGGACCGGTGGCGCATGCGCAACAGCCTGGCCAGCAGCCTGACCGGGTTCGACGGGGTGGGGCTGGACGCGCTGGCCGCCCGCACTCGGGGGATGATGAGAGCATGATCTCGGTTTTCGGCAGCGCCAACATGGACCTCGTCGCGTACGTCTCCGAAGCCCCCAAGCGGGGCGAAACGGTGACCGGGCACCGGTTCAGGACCGTGCCCGGCGGCAAGGGCGCCAACCAGGCCATCGCCGCCGCCCGCGCGGGCGCGCAGGTGGTGTTCCTCGGGGCGGTGGGCGACGACGGGTTCGGGGCGGAGATGCGTGCCACGCTGGTGGCGGCCGGTGTCGACGTACGCGGCCTGCGCCAGGTGCCCGGTCCCAGCGGCATCGCCCACATCGTGGTGGACGACGGGGGCGGCAACTCGATCATCGTCGTACCTGGCGCGAACGGCACCGTCACCGGCCCTTCTGGCGACGACCTGGCCGCCATCGCGCGCTCGGAGGCGCTGCTGCTCCAGCTCGAGCTGCCCATGGCGGCCGTCGTCGCGGCCGCCCAGGCCGCGCAGGTCTCCGGCGTGCCGGTCTTCCTCACCCCCGCCCCCGCGCAGCCGCTGCCGGACGAGCTGCTCGACGCCGTCACGACGATCGTCCCGAACGAGCACGAGGCCGCCGCCATCACCGGCGCCACCGACCCGGAGGCCGCACTCGACGCGCTGCTGGAGCGGGTCGAGGAGGTGGTGATCACGCTCGGCTCCGAGGGCGCGCTGTACGGATCCCGGTTGGGGGAGCGGCTGCGGGTGCCGGCCGTGAAGGTCGAGGCGGTGGACACGACGGCGGCGGGCGACACGTTCGTGGGCGCGCTGGCCGTGGCGAGGTCGGAGGGGCAGGGCATGGCCGACGCCCTGGCCTTCGCGTCCACGGCGGCGGCGCTGTCGGTGCAGCGCGAGGGCGCCAGCACCTCGATGCCGACCCGGCACGAGATCGAGAACGCCCTGCCGTAACGTCACGCCCGCTCGTACCGCAGCAGCGCCACCCGGGAGTCGAACGTCCGCGTCTCCACCAGCCGCAGATCGACCCGGTCCTTCTGCGGCAGGAACAGCGGCCGGCCGCCGCCGAGGACGACCGGGTGCACCATGATGTGGTACTCGTCGATCAACCCCAGCTCGGTGAGTGCGCCGGCCAGCCGCGAGCCGCCGTTCAGCAGGAGGTCCTTGCCGCCCGACTGCCGCTTCAGCTTGGCGACCTTCTCGGTGAGGTCCCCGGAGACGATCCTGGTGTTCCAGCCGGCCTCCTCCAGCGTCGTGGAGAAAACGACCTTCGGGGTGCTCCGCCAGATGGGCGCGAACTTGAGGTCGTGCGGGTCGTCCGAGATCGACTCCGCCTGCGGCCAGTAGCCGGACATCATCTCCCACACGACACGCCCGTACAGGAAGCTGCCCACGCGGGCGTTGATCTCGTCCCCGTACGCCGACAGCTCCGGCCCCATCGCCGGCCAGTCGAACTCGCCGTTCGGCCCCTCGATGTGGCCGTCGACCGAGGTGTGGACCCAGTAAATGAGCTTGCTCATGTGGTGCTCCTTATTCGTCGTTCTCGTGACGTAGTCGGAGCCGGTCGCGTGTTCTCTACATCCCTCCTGAAGATTTTTTCTCGTGCGTCCATCCGAGCCTGACCGGGGCGGCGGGCCGTACCCCGGCCAGGAGGCCCGGCAGCAGCCCGGCCAGCCCGGGCGGGAACACCCGCTCCTCGGCGGCGCCCAGCTCGGCGGCGCTCCACCAGTGGTTGCCGTGCCGGAAGTCCTCCGTCTCGTAGTCCTCCAGGGCGGTGGGCGCGACGGTCGCGGAGGCCACGCGGGCGAAGAAGTACGTGTGCACGGAGTAGAAGTGCCGGCCCAGGTTGGACCACTCGCCCTCGTTCACCGCCACGGGGTCGCCGAGGTCGGCGGGGTCCAGCACGTGGCCGGTCTCCTCCAGGGCCTCGCGAACCGCCGCCTCCACCACGGTCTCTCCCGCCTCCAGCCCGCCGCCGGGCAGGTGCCAGGCGGGCTCCTTGGGCCACGGGTCCGGCGGGACGAAGCGGAAGAGCAGGACGCGGTCGTCGGGGGCGGCCAGGATGACGCGGGCCGTGGGGCGCGGGGTGCGGATGATCATCCTTGAACGGTAACAAGGCAGTTTCTGGGGCAGGTGGTGACTATGACCGAGAATTCCGACGAGCTGCCCGAGGCGGTGCGGGGGATCGACGGGGAGAGCGACCTCGTCGCGGAACGGTCCTTTGCCACCACTCCGAAGTACCGTCGTCCGGTTCCCGCCAATCCACCCGAGGAGTGGGAGGAGCCCGAGCCGGAGGAAGAGCTGGACGAGGACGAGGACGTCATCCGCCCGGACGCGGGCCCCACGGGCTAGCCGTATCGAGACGGGAACGCTGTCAGTGGCGCTCGCCGTGCAGGAGGGCGAGCGTCTGCTCCAGCTCCGCCTGCAGGATGCCGCCGGCCGCGTCCCCGTCTCCCCGCCGGATGGCCGCCACCAGCGCCGCGTGCGTGTCGTGCCCGGGATTACGGTCGTGCGCGCGCAGCCCGAGCACCTCCACCAGATCGATCAGCCCTCCGCGCAACGCGGGCGCGAACTCCGCGAACAGATCGGTCAGCACCGGATTGCCGGCCGCCGCCACGACCGCCATGTGCAGGGCGATGTCCGCGTCCACGAACGCGGCGTCGTCCTCTGACGCCGCCCGCGCCCGCGCCTCCAGCGCCGACTCCAGCGCCGCGAGGTCCTCGTCCGTACGCCGCCGCGCGGCCAGCTGGGCGGCCTGCGTCTCGACCATCATGCGCACCTCGTAGACGTCCGAGATGGCGGCCCGCCGCAGCCTGGCCGGCCAGTCCTCGGCAAGTTCCGTGGCGATCACGAATACCCCCGCCCCCTGGCGGGCCTGCACCAGCCCTGCCCCCGCGAGGGCACGCAGCGCCTCGCGGACGGTCGAGCGGCCCACCCCGAGCGCCTTGGCCAGGGCGTTCTCCCCGGGCAGGCGCGTCCCCACCGGCCACTCGCCCTGCGTGATCTGCTCGCGCAGGTGCTCGGTGGCCTGCTCGACGAGCGGGCTGGGGCGGAGGGAGCCGAGCGGCATCGTCAAGCACCTCTCAGGTTGTCTGAGGACCTGTGTTGTGGTTAGTGTAGCCGCCATGACGTCGCACGGTGTCCGTTTCGGGCTCCTTCTCGGCCGCCGCGACGGGGCCTGACCGGACCGGCACCCCGTCGCGGTGGTCGGGGTGCCCGCCGGTCCTTCCCACCGACGACGGAGAAGGAAGATCAACCGTGTACGACTGGAACCGGCAGCGCCCCAGCGCCATGCCGTACCACCGCTACAAGCCCGCCCACGAGCGCGTCGAAGTGCCGCACACCGACCGCGCCTGGCCGTCCGCGCGCATCACGCGAGCCCCGCTGTGGGTGCCCGTGGACCTGCGCGACGGCAACCAGGCGCTGGCCGAGCCGATGGACCCGGCACGCAAGCGCCGGATGTTCGGCCTGCTCACCGGCATGGGATTCAAGGAGATCGAGGTCGGCTACCCGTCATCCAGCCGGCTGGACTTCGACTTCGTCCGCGAGCTGGCCGCGCCCGGGGCGGTGCCGGAGGACGTGACCGTGGTCGTGTTCACGCCGGCCAGGCGGGACCTGATCGAGCGCACATTCGCCTCGATCGAGGGCCTGCCCCGCGCGGTCGTGCACCTCTACACCGCCACCGCCCCCACCTGGCGCGACGTGGTGCTCGGCCACGACAGGCGCGAGCTGCGCGCCCTGATCATGGACGCCGCCGGGCACGTCGCCAGGCTCGCGGAGGGCCGCGACGTGCGCTTCCAGTTCTCGCCGGAGGTGTTCAACCTCACCGAGCCCGACTATGTGCTGGAGGTCTGCAACGAGCTGACCGCCCTGTGGGACGCCTCCCCGGACCGCCCGGTGATCCACAACCTGCCCGCGACCGTCGAGGTGGCCACCCCCAACGTGTACGCCGACCAGATCGAGTACATGCACCGCCACCTGGACCGCAGGGACGCGGTGATCCTCTCCGTGCACCCGCACAACGACCGCGGCACCGGCGTGGCCTGCGCGGAGCTGGCCCTGCTTGCGGGCGCGCAGCGGGTGGAGGGCTGCCTGTTCGGCAACGGCGAGCGCACCGGCAACGTGGACCTGGTGACCCTCGCGCTCAACCTGCACTCCCAGGGCGTCGACCCCATGGTGGACCTCTCCGACATCGATGAGGTGCGCCGGGTCGTCGAGCACTGCAACCGCCTGCCGGTGCCCGACCGCCACCCGTACGCGGGCGACCTCGTCTACACCGCCTTCTCCGGCACCCACCAGGACGCCATCGGCAAGGGCCTGGCCCACCACGCCAAGCGGGCCGCCGAACTGGGCGTGCCGCCGGAGCAGGCGCCGTGGGACGTGCCGTACCTGCCCATCGACCCCGCCGACGTGGGCCGCGGCTACCAGGCGGTCATCCGCGTCAACAGCCAGTCGGGCAAGGGCGGCATCGCGTACCTCCTGCGCACCCGCTACGGCGTGGAGCTGCCGCGCCGGATGCAGATCGACTTCTCGTCGGTCGTCCAGCGGGCCACCGACGGCAGCGGCGAGGAGATCACGGCCGAGCAGCTGTGGGAGCTCTTCCACGCCACCTACCTGGCCCCGGGCGAGACCGGAGCGCTGGCCGCATGGAGCACGAGGGAGACGGGGCCGGGCTCGCACGAGTTCTCCGGCACGCTGCGGTCGGGGCGCACGCTGCACGGCACCGGCAACGGCCCGCTGTCCGCGCTGACCGCCGCGCTCGCCGCCGACGGGATCGACGTCGACATCCTCAACTACGCCGAGCACGCCCTGGACCCCGGCCGGGGCAGCCGCGCCATCGCCTACGTGGAGGCCCGGGTGGACGGCGCCACCCGCTGGGGCGCGGCCCAGGACACCTCGGTCCTGACCGCCTCGGTCCACGCGGTGCTCGCCGCCGTCAACCGCGTCCTGGCGGATGTGCCAGGCTGATCAGCGGATCTGAGGAGGCCGGATACTCCGGCTACGGGAGGCGTTCGGGATCGCGACTCACTTCTGAGTCGCGATCCTCGCGTCCAGGTGGGCCGCGCACTCGTCCCGGAAATGGAGGACGCGTGAGCGCAGCCGCTTGGGGTCGGCCAGCACGGCGCGGGAGACCGAGGGCACCACGGCGTGCCGCACCGGCCCGAACAGCCGCGCCACGTCGGCGGGGGAGGCCCCCTGGGCGCCCAGCCCCGGCGCGAGGATGGGCCCGTTGAGGTCGAGCAGCGAGTGCTCCAGCTCGGGCAGCGTGGCCCCCATGACGACCCCCACAGGCCCGAACGGCGTGTGCCCGGCGTTCGCCGCGGCCGCGCCGGTGAGCACCTGGTCGGCCACGAGCCGCTGCAGCGGGGCCGCCTCCGGGTTGGAGGTGCGGGCCAGCACGAACACGCCCGCGTCGTTGGCCAAGGCCGAGGTGATCGCCCCCTCCAGCGAGCCGAACCCGAGGTACGGGCTCAGCGTCACGGCGTCGACGGCCAGCGGGCTGCCCCGGTCGAGGTAGGCCTCGGCGTAGGCGGCCATCGTGCTGTCGATGTCGCCCCGCTTGGCGTCGAGCAGCACCAGCGTGCCGGCCTCGCGCAGGTCGGCGATGGTGCGCTCCAGCACGGCGATGCCGCGGCTGCCCCAGCGCTCGAAGAAGGCCGACTGCGGCTTGACCACGGCCGCCACGTCGCTCACCGTGTCGACCACCGTGCGGCTGAAGCGCTCGAGACCGGCGGGCGAGTCGTCGAGCCCCCAGGCGTGGAGCAGCGCCGGGCTCGGGTCTATGCCCACACAGAGCGGTCCGCACTCGTCGAGCCTGGCTCGCAGGCGTGTGCCGAACGAATCGTTCATCTCAAGGGCCCCCTAACGACCTCCGCAGCCTAGCTCCCGTGGCCACGGCCAGGAATGTTTACTGCCGCGCCGATATGAACAGGTGTCTTCCAGGAGTGGCCTTGGGGGTAGATCAGCCTACATGTACGAGATCGCCCAACGGGTGCTGGTGCTGCGTACCGATCCGCCGCGCGATGTCACCGTCACGGTCGGCGTGCCTTATGAGGAGCCGACGGGAGATTGGTCGTGTCCGTACCGGATCGACGGGCTTGACGGGTGGGAGCACGAGCGGAAGGTCACCGGGCTCGACTCGCTGGAGGCGATCGAGCTGGCCCTGGCCATGGTGCGGGCCGCGCTGGCCGGCTCCCACGAGGCGAGGGAGGGGCTGCTCCACTGGGATGAGGCGCCGTCGGAGCAGCGCCCGCGAACGGTGTACGTGAGCTTGGACAAGATCCGCGATGCCGCCTATATCGCGATAAAGCATGAAGTAGCGCCAGATGAGGTGGCAAATCAGGTCGCGGCGGAAGGCGTCGTGCTCGACTTCGGCGACTCCGGGCAGCTCCTGGGCCTGGAGCTGACGAACGCGGCGACGCGGCTCCCGCCCGAGATGCGGATCTGAGGACGCCCGCTCCTGCCCGGGATAATCGGCACCGTGTGCAACACCACTCTCCCGCGTATCGTGGCCACCGACCTCGACGGCACCCTCCTCAACTCCTCCGGCGTCATCACACCCCGCACCAGGAAGGCTCTCCAGCGCGCCCGCGCGGCCGGAGCCGAGATCGTCTTCGTCACCGCCAGAGCGCCGCGCGGCATCCGCGCGATCGCCCGCCAGGCCGGCGTCTCGGGCACCGCGATCTGCAGCAACGGCGCGATCGTGTACGACCTGGCCACCGACGAGATCACCGCCAGCCACCTCCTGGACCGGGCGGCGGCCAGGAGCATCGGGCAGGCCCTGTCCGAGGCCCTGCCCGGCGTCGGCCTGGCCGTCGAGACCGGCAGAAACCTGCTCACCGAGGCCGCGTACACCCGGCGCATCGAGGACGACCTGGCGTACCACCGCGAGGTGAGCTCCGTGTTCGACGGCGATGACCCGATCGTCAAGCTGCTCGCCCTGTCGCCCGGCCACACGGCGGACGAGATGTTCACGGCCGTGATCGCGGCGATCGAGGGCCAGGCCGAGGTCACGCACTCCGGCGTGAACGGGCTCCTCGAGATCAGCGCTCCCGGGGTGACGAAGGCGGGCACGCTCGACGCGCTCTGCCGGGAGCGCGGGGTGGAGTCCGGCGAGGTGGTGGCGTTCGGTGACATGCCGAACGACCTGGCCGTGCTCACGTACGCGGGCGCCGGGTACGCCATGGCCAACGCCCACCACCTGGTGCTGGCGGCGACCGAGCGCCGGACACTGTCCAACGACGAGGACGGGGTGGCCGCCGTACTGGAGGACCTCTACGGCTGACCCGCGGCACGCGAACCTCGCCTGCCTTGGTGCCCGCCCCCGCGGGCACCAAGGTGTTCAGGCGTCGTCGTCCGACACCCGCGAGGCGCCCTCGCACGTGCCGGGCGACTTGCTGAGCACCGGAAGCAGCGCGCCGCAGGTGCTCACCGGGAGCGACACGGGCTCGACGATCTCGTCGTTGAAGATGATCACGTCGCCGATGAGGGACGGGCCGCCGCCCTGCGCGGCCGCGTCGTCGGCGTACGCGGCGTGGGGGAACAGCGCGCCCGCCATTACGGCGGCCACCGCCGCGCCCGCCGGCCGCATCACAGGAGCGCCCCGGCTAGGCCGCGACCCTCTCCTGCTGCAAGGGCGACTGCCGCGCGCCTCCGTTGGAGTCCTGGTCGCGCCGCGCACCGGCCATGATCCGGTCGATCAGCGCCAGCGTCAGCGCCGAGACCACGAAGGTCAGGTGGATCAGCGTTTTCCATAGCAGTTCCCTCTCGGTGATGGTCGGTCTGGACGCGTTGATGAAGATCTGGAGAAGGTGGACGGACGAGATGCCGATGATCGCCATGGCCAGCTTGACCTTGAGCACGTTGGCGTTGACGTGGGAAAGCCATTGGGGCTGGTCGGGGTGGCCCTCGATGCGCAGCCGCGAGACGAACGTCTCGTAGCCGCCGATGATGACCATGATGAGCAGGTTGGAGATCATCACGACGTCCACGAGGCCGAGGACGATCAGCATGACGGTGGTTTCCGCAGGCGAGCCGCCGAACCCGAGTTCGACCAGATGGAGCAGCTCCATCATGAACCGCCACACGTAGACGACCTGGGCGATGATCAGCCCCAGGTAGAGCGGCGCCTGTATCCATCGGCTGAGGAACATGAAGTAGCCGACATGCCCGAGCACGGTGCGGGACTCGGCCGGGTTGTCGGCCCGGGGCACCTGCACGAGTCGCACTAGGACGTCAGGACGTTGATGTGCTGGATCCAGGTCACCACCTCGACAATGGGCGGGCCGCCGGCGTGGTGGTCGAGGGTGACGAGGGGCACGGCGCCTGCCAGCGCGAGTGCGGCGACGGCGGTCAGGACTCGGGCCTTCAAAAGGTTCTCCTTGCTGCTCTGGCGCTATCGGATGAACTGGGCGTGCGCTGTCGGGGATCCGGCGGCGCGGCGGGCCGCGCCGCGCCGCCTTCGCTGGATAACCGGGTGGGAAGGGGGCGTGCCCGTGCCGGGCCGGTCAGGGCTGCAAGCAGTGCACGGCCGGCACCTCGGCCGGCACGCCGGGGGCGGTCGGGTCGATCAGCGTCGTGACGTCGGCGCCGGACTCGACCAGGCAGGGGATCACGTGGAGGGGATCCACTACGGCGTAGGATGCCGGGGCGGTGAGCAGGGTCAGCCCGCCGGCGACGACCGCGGCGGCGATGATCCGGCGTGGGGTGAAGCGCATGGAGCCTCCTGGGTGTAGGTAAAGGATGACCATCATCTAGCTACCCAGAGTATTGGCTCGGTAACGCTCTGTATTATTAGAAGTTTTTCAGACTTCCCAGCGGTCCTGAGCCGCCATGACCTCGTCGGCGTGGTCGTGCGCCCAGACTCCGAACGCCTCGATCGGGCCGAGCAGGGTGCGGCCGAGATCGGTCAGCTCGTACTCGACGCGGGGCGGGGTCTCCGCGTAGGCGCGGCGCACGACCAGTCCGTTGAACTCCAGCCGGCGGAGCGTCTCGGTGAGGACCTTCGTGCTGATGCCGCCGATCTCCTCGCGCAGCCGTCCCGGACGGCGCGGGCCGTGGCGCAGCGCCCAGAGGACGACCGCGTTCCAGGTGTTGGCCAGCAGGTCGAAGGCCAGCCTTGCCTGGCAGTCGGCGATGAACAAAGGAGCCTCCATTAGGCACCGAATGGTGAGCGACGTCCTCTCTACAGTCCTTTTACCAGTTCAACAAGGAGGACGGACATGCGTATCGGGATTCTGGGAGCGGGCGGAATGGCGGACGCCCTGGGCACGCAGTGGGCCAGGGCGGGCCATGAGGTGATGATCAGCGGGCGGGACGTGCCGGTGAGCGGGGCCCGGGCGGAGAACATGACCGCACAGGCGCAGGGCACGGTCGTGCGCGCGGGAAGCTGGGCGGAGGCGGCGGAGTTCGGGGAGGTCGTGATGGTGGCCGTCAGGCAGGCGGGGCTGGCCGGCGTGCTCCAGAGCGCCGGTACGGCGCTGCGTGGCAAGCCCGTCATCGACGTCGCCAACGCCGAGGGCCCCGGCGGGTACGACCCCACGCGCCCGATCGCCCCGATGATCCGCGAACTCACGGGGGGCCACGTGGTGAAAGCGTTCAACCTGTGCCACGTGGACGTCTGGCGGATGACGCCCCCGGTGTTCGACGGCAGGCCGCTGGCCGTGCCGCTGTGCGGTGACGACCCGGCGGCGCTGGCGGCCGTACGCACCCTGGTCGCCGACCTCGGCTGCACGCCCGTGGACGGCGGCGGGCTCGAGCGGGCGACCCTCCTGGAGGCGACGGCCACGTTCATGATCGGGCTCTGGTTCGGCGGCGCCGACGCCCAGGCCGTCCTCCCGCCGAAGTCCCACTCGGGCGTTTCATAGCAGGGCGTACGACGGGCGTCGTATCGGGGATGACGACGACCGGCGGATGCGCCGGCGGCCGTACCGGCAAGATCCTGGAGGCCTGCACACCAGGTCAAAGGAGAAGTCCAGTGGTAACCCAGGTCGCCAAGGGGAGCGGGTATGTGACCGCGTTCAAGGCCGTCGTGGTGCTCAACACGCTGTCCGTGCTGGCCCAGGCAGTGACGGCCGGGCAGCTGATGAGCGGGGGAGGGGCGGGCGGGCACGGCACAGGTGCGCTCGCCGTGCACGTGCTGGGGCTGGCGCAGCTCGTCTCGGCCGTCCTGCTGTGGCGCCCGGGCCGCGGCGCGGGCTGGCCTGCGCTGGTCAGCCTGGCGGTGCTGCTGCTCGGCTTCGTCCAGTCCGCCATGGGCGGCTCGGGCGTGCTGGCGGTGCACGTGCCGCTCGCCATGGCCCTCTTCGGCCTCAGCGTCTGGCTCCTCGTGTGGGCCTGGCGCCGCTGATCTCCGTTCGGCCAGGTAAGGGGAGTCAGGCGGGGTGACGGGCCAGATGGTCGGCGCGGCGGATCGCCTCCGGGAGGCGGTAGCGGGGGGCGAGGCGGAGCGTCTGGTCCGTGGCCGTGTCCAGGGAGATGCGGTGGCCCTGGGAGACGTACACCGGCTTGACGCCCCGCTGCGTGCGCAGCGCCCGGCCCACGACGGAGCCCTCGTGGACGATCGGCGACCACTCGCCCCGCTCCGGCCCGGGCATGTCATGCGTGCCGACGAAGGGCGTCTTGCCCACGCCGAGCGCGGGCAGGCCGGTCAGCACGCCCAGGTGGCAGGCCAGGCCGAAGCCGCGCGGATGCGCCAGTCCGTACCCGTCGCAGACCAGCAGGTCAGGCGTGGCGGTGAGCCGTTCGAGCGCCTCCACCAGTGTGGGCAACTCGCGGAAGGCGAACAGGCCGGGCACGTACGGGAACGCCACCTCGCCCTCGACCACCACCTCCTCCACCGTCGCCAGCGTGCCGGCGTCGAGCACGACGACGGCGGCCGTCAGGGAGTCGCCCAGGTAGTGCACGTCCAGGCCCGCCACCAGCGAGAAGGCGGTGGGTCCTGTGAGCTCGACGTGCCCGCGGAGCCGGTCCTGGATGGACTCCGCCTCGGCGACGGTGGTGGGCCATGGGTGAAGCTGCTTTACCTGCACCCGGCCTGAGCGTAGTGGATCAGCGACCGCCGCCGCCCTGCTCGCGGAGGCGGTCGCCTGAGTGGCATCAGGGGTAGTACGCGGCCAGCTTGGCCTTGATCTTGGCGACCGTGCCGTCAAAGGGCATGAGCTGCGGGTCGCCGTGCCGGTAGTCGAGGAGGTGGACGGCGTACACGGCGCGGCCCTGGCGGACCACGGCGACCCAGAAGTGGTGCGTGATGGTCGAGTACGGGTTGACGGCGGCGGTGACGCGCAGGACCTCCATGCCGTCCGCCTCACCGGCCTTGGTGATGTCGAAGACCGCCGTGCCGGTCTCGGCCGGCGGGTTACGGTCGACGCAGGTGGTCAGGTCGGCCCGCCATTGCCGCTCGAAGGCCGCCGCGTCGTCCGCGCTGGAGAAGACCCAGACGTCGTTGTAGGAGTGGAACCACGTCGGCGTGGAGAACCTGGCGCTGACGCCCGCGATCGCGCCGGTGCCGCGCCCGTACTGCCAGCAGGTCGGGCCGGTGACGTCGGGCTCGAAGTACGGGCTGACCCATGGATCCCCGTACGGCTCCCCGACCGGGGGCTGATCCGCCTTGGTCAGCAGCACTCCGCGGTCGACTCCGGCCTGGGCCGCACCGGCGACCTGGGCGGTCGAGGCCGGAGCGACCGAGGCGGTCGCGGGGAGGGCGGTGAGAAGCATCGCGCTGACGACAGTGGCCCCGCTCAGGGCGGCCCGGGCCGCGGCTAAGTGCATGAGGTGTCCTCTCTTCTGGGCTTGACTCGCGTCATGTGTGAGAGTCATACAAAGTTTTAACAAGCGTTGATCGAAGCGCAACAGAGATCGCGAGAGTTCGCGGCGCCGGCCGGCTCCGGGACGTCACATCTATAGGCTCGGAACTATGAGCGAAGTGCTAGTGGCGGTCGGTCCCGGCGTGGTGGCCGACGACGAGCTGCTCGCGGAGATCGCCACGCGCGAGTTCACCGCCCTGGGCGTCTCCGGCACGTTCGTCCATGCCCGCGACGCCGCCCACGTCCTGTCCCTGGTGAGCGGCGCTGCCTCCGCGGTCGTGCTGCCCGGGCCTTCGGACGAGGTGCGCGCGCTGATCGGGCGGCCGCTCGGGGCGGTGGTCTGGGTGGACGTCGAGCGCGCCGACGGGGTGGTGGCGGGTGCCGGGGCCACGCACCTCCACGGGCGCGGCGTCGGCGGGCTGACCTGGGGGATCCGGCACGCCGTGCACCGGGTACGGCACCCGTCCCGGCGGATCGCGTACGGGGCGCTGCCGGATCAATGGGGCGACCTGTACCTGCCGGGCGGCGGATCGGAGGGCGGGCGGGCGCCGGTCGTGGTGCTCATCCACGGCGGCTACTGGCGGTCGATCTGGGCGGCCGACCTCATGGAGCCGCTCTGCGTCGACCTGGCCGGGCGCGGGTTCGCGGTGTGGAACCTCGAATACCGGCGCCCCGACCTGCATGGCTGGCACGCGACCACGGCGGACGTGGCGGCGGGGCTGGCCGCTCTCACGACGGCGCCCGTCGATGACGCCCTGCCGGGATCCGGGCCGGTCGGCCGTGATGCCGCGCCAGGTCTCGCCGAGGTCGCGGCCTCCCTGAACCTCGGCAGGGTCGCCGTCGCCGGGCACTCGGCGGGTGCCCAGCTCGCCCTGCGCGCCGCGGCGGACCGTGCCCAGGCGGACCGTGCGCGGGCGGCGGGGCAGGGCGCTGCGCCGTCAGGTGCCGCGGGTGAGGGAGCGCGGATCGTGCTGGCGGTCTCGCTGGCAGGCGTGCTCGACCTCGTCCAGGGTGACAGGCGCTGGCTCAGCTCCGGCGCCGTCGCCGCCGCACTCGGCGAGCCCGCGCCCGCCGCCGACGACGACGGGAAGGGGCCGGGCGGCGAGGCCGTGCGTCTGTACGCGGAGGCGTCACCGCTCCTCCGCCTCCCCCTCCACGTACGCCAGCTCATCGTCCAAGGCACCGCCGACGACCTGGACCTGGTCGACTTCAGCCGCCGCTACGCGCGGGCCGCCGAGAAGTCCGGGGACGACGTGACCTACATCGAGATGCCGGCCGGCCACTTCGACGTCATCAACCCCGCCACCCCGATCTGGCAGGCCGCGGCCCGGGCCATCGTGAGCGCGCTGAGATAGGAGGGGCTCCTGGACATCGGCCGGGCCCCGCCGTACGAAGGAAGGATGGAGGTCACGATCGTCGGCGCCGGGCTGGTCGGCTGCCTGCTCGCCTGTTTCCTGGCCCGCCGCGGCCACCAGGTCGTCCTGTACGAGCGCCGTGACGACCCCCGGGAGCACGGCCCCGACCGCGGCAGGTCGATCAACCTGGCCATCTCCGAGCGAGGCATCGACGCCCTGCGCCGCCTCGGCCTCGACGGGAAGGTCCTGGACGCGGCGCTGCCCATGGCGGGCCGGATGATGCACGCCCCCGACGGCGCCCTCACCTTCCAGCCCTACAGCGCCGACCGCAGGCACGCCATCAACTCGATCGGCCGCGCCGAGCTCAACAGGAAGCTCCTGGACGCGGCCACCGCGCATCCCGGGGTGGAGGTCCGCTTCGGCCAGCGGCTCGCCGGGCTCGACGAGCGGACCGGCGAGCTGGAGTTCGAGCCTGGGCCGGGAAGGAGGGCGCGGGTGGTGATCGGCGCGGACGGCGCGTACAGCGCGGTGCGGGCCAGGCTGCAGCAGCTGCCCGGCGTCAGCTTCAGCCAGGACTACCTGGACTACGGCTACAAGGAGCTGTCGATCCCGCCGCGCGAGGGCCGGTTCGCCATGGAGCCGGGCGCGCTGCACATCTGGCCGCGCGGCCGCTCCATGATGATCGCCCTGCCGAACCCCGACCGGTCCTTCACCTGCACCCTGTTCTGGCCGCACAAGAGCCTGGCCGCGCTGGACAGCCCGCGGAAGATCGGGGCGTACTTCGCCGAGCACTATCCGGACGCGTTCGACCTGATGCCCGACCTGATCCCTGCATACCTGGACAACCCGGTCGGACACCTGGTCACCATGCGCTGCTCCCCCTGGCACGTCACCACCGAGGGCGTCACGATCGGGCTCGTCGGCGACGCCGCGCACGCCATCGTCCCCTTCTACGGTCAGGGCGCCAACTGCGGCTTCGAGGACTGCGTCGAGCTGGACCGGTGCCTGGACGAGGCGGGGGACGACTTCGCCAGGGCGCTGGAGCTGTTCGAGCGGCGCAAGGCGGACACGGACGTCATCGCCCGGCTGGCACTGGACAACTTCGTGGAGATGCGCGACAAGGTCGGCTCGCGGATGTTCCTGGCGGGCAAGCGGGTCGAGCACGCGCTCGAGCGCGTGGTGCCCGGCTACGTCTCCCGCTACGAGCTCGTCTCGTTCTCGACCACCCCGTACGCCCAGGTGGAGCGGCGCGTGGCCCGCCAGCGCCGCTGGGTCGCGGCCGGGACGGGCGCCGCGGTCCTGGCCCTCGTCCTGGCGAGAAGAACCCTGGCCAGAAGGACAAAACGGACAAGCCGTAGCATATCCGGGTGATCGTCGGACAACTGCTCGGCCTGCTCGGAGTCGGTGTCGCGGCCGGGGTGGTGAGCACGGTCGTCAGCCTCGCCTCGATCGTCTCCTATCCGGCGCTCCTGGCCTTCGGCCTGCCCCCGCTGACCGCGAACGTCACCAACACCGTCGCCCTCGTCTTCACCGGCATCGGCGCCGCCGCCGGCTCGCGGCCCGAGCTGGCCGGTGAGGGCAGCCGGGTGCTCAAACTCGGTCCCGTGGCCGCGATCGGCGGCGCGACGGGCGCGTTGCTGCTGCTGGTGACCCCGTCCAGGACGTTCGAGCTGATCGCGCCGTGGCTGATCGCGATGGCCTCGCTGCTGCTGGTCAGGCCGCCGTCGGTGCGGGCGCACGGCGAGCACGGAGTGCTGGGGCGGGTGGCGCTGTTCGCCGTGACGATCTACACCGGCTATTTCGGCGCCGCCGGAGGGCTGATGGTCTTCGCCGTGCTGGCCTTCATGCTCGACCACTCGGCGGCCAAGCTGAACGCGATGAAGAACGTGATGTCCGGGCTGGCGAACGCGGTGGCGGCGCTCGGGTTCGCGCTGTTCGGGCCGGTGGACTGGGGCGCGGCGGCGCCGCTGGCGGCCGGGTTCCTGGTCGGTGGGTGGGTCGGGCCGACGATCGCCCGCAGGCTGCCGGGCAGCAGCCTGCGCTACCTGGCGGCGGCCTGCGGGCTCGCGGTGGCGATCAAGCTGGGCTGGGACTCGTACTCGCGCTGACCTCGTCACGTACGTCGTGCGCCCCGGCGGCGAGCGCGGCGAAGCGGGCGGTCACCCGGTGCCAGATCGGCGTGGACACCGGCTCGTCCGCCACCGCCCTGGCGTAGACCTCGCCGGGGTCGAAACCGTCCACCCGCCACTCCCGGATGCGCGCGGGCAGCACCTCGGGGTGGAACTGCACGCCCCAGGCCCGCTCACCCACCCGGAACGCCTGGTACGGGCACGCGCCCGTCTCCGCCAGCCAGACGGCCCCGCCGGGCAGCCGGGTGATCGCGTCCTTGTGGTGCTCGATCGCGGGCACCACCCCGGGCAACCCGTGGAACAGCGGGTCGCCGGCGGCCTCCGGCCGGATCGTGAGCGGCAGGCTGCCGTTCTCCGGCGTGCCTGTGTCGGCGGTCACCTCGCCGCCCGCGACCTCCGCGAGCAGCTGGCCGCCCAGGCAGATGCCGAACACCGGCACGCCGTCCTCGAGCGCCTGGCCGACGAGCCGCCTGGCGTCGGCCAGCCACGGCGCCTTGTCGTCGTCGCTGGGCAGGTAGCCGCCACCGAGCATGATCATGGCGGCGTGGTCGAGGTGGGCGGGCAGGGGAGCGCCCTCGTGGGCGAGCACGACGTCCAGCTCCAGCCCGGCCTCCTCCAGCCAGCCGCCCAGCCGGCCGGGGCCGCCGCTCCTGCTGTTCTGGACGATCAGCACGTCCCCCATCAAAGCCCTCCGTCGTCCAGTCCGAGATCTGCTCGTCCCCGTCCTTCACGCGGGTGAGCTTGCAGAGATGAGCCGTCCGCCCGCCGCCGAACGTCTCGTCACCGTGCACCCGTGCGACTGCCGCGCGCGAGCGAACCCCCGATCGCAACCGGGGCACGTCCACCGGGTCACGACAGCCCTGACGTGGCGCCGGTCACGGGAGGTTGGCCGCGCGGGCCGTGTGGCGGAGCAGCAGCGCGGTCGTCACCGGGCCGACGCCGCCGGGCACCGGCGTGAGCGCGCCCGCCACCTCCGCCACCGCGTCGAAGTCGACGTCGCCGATCAGCCCGCCGTCGTCCGTGGGGTTGGTGCCGACGTCGATCACCACCGTGCCCGGCGCGACGTGCCCGGCGCCGATCAGCGCGGGCCGGCCCGCCGCCGCGACCAGCACCTCGGCGGTGGAGGTGACGGAGGCCAGGTCGCGGGTGCGGGAGTGGCAGACGGTGACGGTGGCGTGCCGGTCGAGCAGCAGGTGCGCCAGCGGCTTGCCCACCACGGTCGAGCGCCCGACCACCACCGCCCGGCGGCCCTCCAGCTCCACCTCGTAGTGGTCGAGCAGCGCCATCACGGCCGCCGCCGTGGCGGGCGCGAACGCGGGCAGCCCGGCGGCGAGCCGGCCGAGCGAGAGCGGGTTGGCGCCGTCGACGTCTTTGCGCGGATCGATGGCCGCGGCCAGTTCCTGTGCGGAGGCGCCGGCGGGCAGCGGGGTCTGCAGCATGACGCCGTGGACGTTGGCGTCGGCGCTGAGCTTGGCCAGCGTCTCGCCGATCCGCTCCGGCGCGGCCTCGGGGCCGAGGTCGACCACGTCGCAGGCGATGCCCACACCGGCCGCGGCCTTGGCGATCGACCGGACATACCACAGGCTGGCCTCGTCGTCCGTCGCCACCACCACGGCGAGCCGCGGCTGCGGACCCGCCGCCGCCTCGGTCTCCGTCTGGGCCCTGATGGCGGCGGCCAGCTCTTTCCCGGTCAGCGTCTTCACGGCTTGATCTCCTCGCGTACCTCGGCGGTCACCCAGTCTGCCTTGGCGACGGCCGCGTCAACGCCGGAGACACGGTGGTTCAGCTTCTCGCGTAGCGGCTGGTCCTTGAGACCGGCCAGGTTGACCTCGACATTCACCCTGGCCGTGGTGAGCGCGGCGCGCGCGGCCTCCGCGGCTGCGGCCACGTCGGTGACGACGTTGCGGTTGCAGATCGGCAGCAGCTCCTCGCACAGCTCGATCACCCGTGTGGCGGCCTCGACCACCCTGGCGGGCGGCTCGGCGGCGCCGGCCAGCGCTCTGGCGATGGCGGTGCTGCGCTCCTCGCCCTTGGGCAGCCGGTAGGCGTCGGTGACCGCGGTGAAGGCCGCGGCGTCCTCCTCGGCCAGCCGCAACGCCCTGGCCCGGAGCGTGTCGGTCTCGGCGATCACGGCGACGACGGTCTCGGCGTGGTCGGCGTACCGCTCCCCGGTCGTGTAGCGGGCGACCATGCCGAGCAGCGCGGCGGCCTGCGCCGCGTGCAGGGCCGCTGTCGCGCCGCCGCCCGGCGCGGGCACGCGGGCGGCCAGCTCGGCCAGGAAGTCGACGATCTTTGTGTCGCGCATGGCGGCATTCTGTCAGGCCGCGCGCTCCTCATTCGCGGAACATCGGCCGCGTGGCGTCCTCCGGCCCGCTCTGCGGCAGGTACGGCGAGGCCGTCGAGGCGTACGGGACCGAGTAGTCGGCAGGCGTCGCCGAGGACCGCCACCGCGACGGGAACAACGAGACGACCAGCAGCGCCACCCCGAGGAACAGCAGCACCCCCGAGAACGCCACGGTCTGGAAGCCCGCCTCCATGATGGCCGGCAGCCACCGGTCGGGCAGCACCCGCAGGCCCTGCATCTCGACCGTGGGCAGGATGCCCAGGGCGGTGAACGACAGGCCGCCCAGCAGGGAGGCGACGGGCGACAGCCGCGACCCGGCCAGGAACGCCAGCACGATCGCCGACGCGACGACCACGGCCAGCCCGAGCCAGGAGATCTGGAACGTCTCCCTGGTCCTGACCAGGATCTCGCCGACGCCGAACCACAGCCCGGCGGCGACCAGCGGAGGAAGGAGCAGCCCTGCGAGCACTCCCAGAGCGTGACGGGCACCGTTTGACATGACTCAACCCCGTTTGTTCGCTTTGTCCAAACGTACCGCGCGACCGCCCTGGCGTCGCGGGTTGCTGAAAACTCCCTGTGAAGCCCGCCTATAGGCCTTTTGCCGGGGCCGCGGCCCCGGGCATCGTGGGGCGCATGAGATCCGCGATCCTGAAGACCGCACTCGGCGCCGTAGTCGCGGTCCTGCTCGTCAGCGCGCCCGCGCAGGCCGGAGGGAAACCCGACACGTTCGCCCTGCCGAACGGGTTCCAGCCGGAGGGCATCGCGACGGGACCGGGGCCGTACGCCTATTTCGGCTCCCGCGCGACCGGTGACATCTACCGGGCCGACCTGCGCACCGGCAAGGGGTCCGTCATCAGCAAGGGCCCTGGCACGCCTTCGCTCGGGCTGAAGACCGACGGGCGCGGGCGGCTGTTCGTGGCCGGGGGCAGCGGGGGCGACGCCCGGGTGATCGACCTGCGTACCGGGGCGGTGCTCAAGTCGTACACGCTGGCCACCGGGCCGTCGTTCGTCAACGACGTCATCCTCATGGGGCACGCCGCGTACTTCACCGACTCCACCAACCCGGTGCTCTACAAGCTCGAGCTCGGGCGCGGCGGGTCGCTGCCCGGCGAGGCCGTCAAGATCCCGCTCTCGGGCGCCATCCAGTACACGACCGGCATCAACGCCAACGGCATCGCTCCCAGCCCGGACCGGAAGTCGCTGCTGATCGTCCAGTCGAACACCGGCAAGCTGTTCGAGGCCGACCCGTCCTCCGGGGCCACCACCGAGGTGGACCTGGGCGGCGAGTCCCTGGTCAACGGCGACGGCCTGCTGCTGGCCGGCCGCACGCTGTACGCCGTGCAGAACCGCCTGAACAGGGTGGCCGTCGTCGGCCTGGCGGGCGACGGCTCGTCAGGGAAGGTCGTCAAGCGGCTGACCGATCCCCGCTTCGACGTCCCCACGACGGTGGCCCCCTATGGGGACCGCCTCTACCTGCCCAACGCCCGCTTCACGACGACCCCGGCCCCTGACACGCCGTACACGGTGGTCGCCGTCAAGCCCTGACCCCCTGGGTCGCGCCTCGCGCGCCGTTCTCGATGCGGACGGCGTGCGGGCCGCGCCGCTGCGGCAGGCGGGACGCCCCGGCCGGGTTCGCCCGGCCGGGGCGTGTGTCATTTCTTGATCGTGTAGCTGTCCCCGTAGACCTTCCAGGTCAGCGGCGGGTTCAGGTCGAGGTTGCCGTTCTTGAGGAACACGCGCTGCATCGTGTCCACCCGCGTCGTGTCCTCGTGCGCCTCCTCCGCCTTCATCGCCGCCTTGCGCGCGTCGAGGAACGCGTTCAGGTACGTCACCTCGTTCCCGCCCTGCGCGGGCGGCTTGGCCTTGGCCAGGGCGGACTTCCTGATGCCGCCGAAGCTCAGCTTGTCGCTCCCGGGCCCGTGCATGACCATGGCGTCGTAGTAGACGAACTGGCCGAGCGCCCGCAGCCCGTCCTGTTTGGCCTGCTGCACGGCCGGGTTGAAGTAGACGCGGTCGCGCTCGTCGTTCTGGGCCTGCTGGAAGACGGTGTCCTTGGCGGCCGTCTTCCAGTCCTTGGTGAAGTTCGGGTCGAGGCCCTTGTGGGAGTCGGTGCCGTTCACCTTGCGCAGCGCCGGGAGGTACTTGGCCAGGACGTTGCCGGGCTTGCGCTTGGTGTAGAGCTCGACCAGCTCCAGCATGTCGCCCGTGCCGGAGCAGAAGCCGATGATCCCGGCGGTGTAGCCGCGCTCGTCCTTGATGTCCTCGATGTAGCCGTACTGGGCCTTCCAGTCCAGCGAGGAGTTCTCCGCGCTGGACACCAGCCGCATGGCGATGTCCTTCTTGTGCGGATCGGTGAGATCGACCGGGCCCGTGCCGGTGACGGTGAGGGATAAGGCCAGGAGTGTGGCGGTCAGCACATGCGCTCCTGTCGGAGAGGGTTTGTTAGGAAAGCTTCCTAACGAACCCTACTCCGCAGGCGTGGCCTATGTGGCGAAAACTAACTCAAGGGACGCAGAGCCGCCAGTTGCTCCTCGAACGGGACGATCTCCTCGGTCTCGGCCTTGGGCGTGCGGTGCCGCAGCAGGTCGGCCAGCTCGTCCGCGGCACGGGCGATGCGCGGGCCGAGGCCGTCGGTGAAGGCGTCGCTCGCACCGCCCCAGTCCTCCGCGGCCGCGTAGACAGCGGTGGGGACGACGACGGCGCGCAGGTAGGCGAAGAGCGGGCGCAGCGCGTGCTCCAGCGCCAGCGAGTGGCGGGCGGTGCCGCCGGTGGCGGCGATGAGCACGGGCTTGCCCGCCAGCGCGGCGTTGTCGATCACATCGAAGAACGACTTGAACAGGCCGCTGTACGAGCCGCTGAAGATCGGCGTGACCGCGATGAGCCCGTCGGCCTCCGTCACCGCCTCGATCGCCTCGCGCAGCCTGCCGTTCGGGAAGCCGGTCACGAAGTTGTTCGCGATGTCCACGGCGAGCTCGCGCAGCTCGATCACGCGTACCTCCGCCTCCACCTGCCGCGTGACGGCCTCCGCCAGGCGGTCGGCGAGCAGGCGGGTGGCGGAGGGCTGGGTCAGACCCGCCGTGACGACGACGAGCTTCATCTGGTCGATCTCCTTTCCGGTGGTCAGGCGGTGACGGCGGGGACGCGGGAGGCATGGGTGGGCGCGTCGGGCACGTCGGCGGGACGGTCCTTGGCGAACTCCTTGCGCAGCACCGGCACGACCTCCTCGCCGAGGAGGTCGAGCTGCTCCAGCACGGTCTTCAGCGGCAGCCCCGCGTGGTCCATCAGGAACAGCTGGCGCTGGTAGTCGCCGAAGTACTCCCTGAACTCGAGGGTCCTGTCGATGACCTGCTGCGGGCTGCCCACGGTGAGCGGGGTCTGCGCCATGAACTCCTCCAGCGACGGCCCGTGCCCGTACACGGGGGCCTCGTTGAAGTACGGGCGGAACTCGCGCACCGCGTCCTGCGAGTTCTTGCGCATGAACACCTGGCCGCCCAGGCCCACGATGGCCTGCTCCGGCGTGCCGTGGCCGTAGTGGGCGTAGCGCTGCCGGTAGAGGCTGATCAGGCGCATGAAGTGCTCCTTCGGCCAGAAGATGTTGTTGGCGAAGAAGCCGTCGCCGTAGTAGGCGGCCTGCTCGGCGATCTCGGGGCTGCGGATCGAGCCGTGCCACACGAACGGCGGCACTCCGTCCAGCGGGCGCGGCGTCGAGGTGAAGCCCTGCAGCGGCGTGCGGAAACGCCCCTCCCAGTCGACGACGTCCTCGCGCCAGAGCCTGTGCAGCAGCGCGTAGTTCTCGACGGCGAGCGGGATGCCGTTCCTGATGTCCTGCCCGAACCAGGGATAGACGGGCCCGGTGTTGCCCCGGCCCAGCATGAGGTCCACCCGCCCGTCCGCCAGGTGCTGCAGCATGGCGAAGTCCTCGGCGATCTTGACCGGGTCGTTGGTCGTGATCAACGTGGTGGCGGTGGACAGGACCAGGCGCTCCGTCTTGGCCGCGATGTAGCCGAGCATGGTGGTCGGCGAGGACGGCACGAAGGGCGGGTTGTGGTGCTCGCCCGTCGCGAACACGTCGAGCCCGACCTCCTCGGCCTTGAGCGCGATCGCCACCATCGCCTTGACCCGCTCGTGCTCGGTCGGCGTCCTGCCCGTGGTGGGGTCCGTGGTGACGTCGCCCACGCTGAAGATTCCGAACTGCACTTTAGTCACCATCCATGACTGTTGAATCTTTGACGGCTACGGTAGCGCTCACCGCTCCCGAGATATTCCACCATGGGTGCTCAGGGGGCGAGCGCGTTGATGTCGGACGGCTCCAGGATCCGCTTGGGGGCGCCGCGCTCGGCGACCGCGATCATGGCGCGCCCGATCTTCTCCGTCGTGGTGACCGCGGACGGGAACATCCGGCGCAGAATCGGATAGAGGTGCCTGGTCACCACGTACGCCACCCGGTAGAGCCGGGTGCGCGAGGTGACGCCGTGCATCGGCTGGATGTAGCCGGGGCGGAACATGTACGCCTCCAGCGGCAGCGCGAGCAGGGCGTTCTCGGTCTCGCCCTTCACCCTCGCCCACATGGACCGCCCCTCGGCGTCGGTCCCCGCGCCGGACACGTACACGAACGTCGAGCCCGGGCTGAGCCGCGCCAGCGTGCGCCCCGCGGACAGCGCGAAGTCGTACGTGATCCGCCGGTAGTCCCGCTCGCTCATGCCCGCCGACGAGACCCCGAGGCAGAAGAAGCAGGCGTCATAGCCGCCCAGCTCGCCCTCGATCGGGCCGAGATCCAGCAGGTCGTCGTGCCGGATCTCGCGCAGCTTGCCGTGCCCGAGCCCCGTCGGGGCCCGCCCGACCGTGAGCACGGCGGTCACCCGGTCGTCGAGCAGGCACTCCCTGAGCACTCCGCGCCCGATCATCCCGGTCGCCCCGAAGAGGATCACTCTCACCGCATGCCACCCGTTGATCGCCGGCGTTCCATACTACGGTCCCATGAAGGTGACGGACTGGTATCCGCCGATCGAGCCGTACGAATCCGGGATGCTCGGTGTCGGCGACGGCAACGAGATCTACTGGGAGACCTGCGGCAACCCCGCGGGCAACCCCGCGGGCAAGCCCGCCCTGTTCCTGCACGGCGGTCCCGGCGGCGGGCTGGTCCCGGACAGCCGGCGGTTCTTCGACCCGTCCGCCTACCGGATCGTGCTGTTCGACCAGCGCAACTGCGGCCGCAGCCGGCCCTTCGCCGGCGACCCGGAGGTGTCGCTGGAGCACAACACGACCCCGCATCTGGTGGCCGACATCGAGCGGCTGCGCGAGCATCTGGGGATCGAGCGCTGGCTCGTCTTCGGCGGCAGCTGGGGCACCACACTCGGCCTGGCCTACGCACAGGCACACCCCGACCGGGTCACCGAGCTCGTGCTGCGCGGCGTGTGGCTCGTCCGCCCGTCAGATGAGGCCTGGGCCTTCACCCCGGCGGGCGCGGCCCACCTGTTCCCCGCCGAGTGGGCGGCGTTCCTCGCCCCGATCCCCGCCGGCGAGCAGGACGACCTCGTCGCCGCCTACGGCCGCCGCATCACCGATCCCGACCCCGCGGTGCACGTCCCCGCGGCCCGCGCCTGGATGGGCTGGGAGCTCTCCGCCAACACCCTGCTGCCGGTGCCGCCGCCCGACCTCGACGACGCCATGCTGGTGGCGTTCGCCCGCATCACCCACCACTACATCGGCAACGGCGGCTTCCTCCCCGATCATGGACTCCTCGCCGGCATCGACCGCATACGCCACATCCCGGCGGTCATCGTGAACGGCCGCTACGACGTCAAGACGCCGCCGAGCCAGGCGTGGGACCTGCACCAGGCCTGGCCCGAGGCGGAGCTCCACATCGTGGAGGACGCCGGCCACGGCGGCTCCGAGCCCGGCACCCGCCGCCTGCTCATCGAGGCCACCGACCGCTTCCGCTACTCACGCTGACCGGAATCCGCCCCGATCGTCTGGATGATGTCATCAGGCAGGGGATAGGGCCGCTCCACCGGCAGCAGGGCGGACACGTCCGCGCCGCCCGAGACCGCCGCGCGCACCTCGCGCGCCTGGTCCGTGATGTCGGTGATCCCGAGCGTCCACTCCTCGACATAGCGCCGCACCGCCTCCCCGGACAGCCCGATCTGGATCGACCGGTACGGCAGCGCCTCGTGCCGCACCCCGCGCTCAGGGTCCCACTGGATCCGCACCGGGCTGCGGCGCAGCCGTTCGGCATACCCCGGGCGCCTGTCGTCGTGGCTGAGGCACGAATGCGCCAGCGCCCAGGCGAACCCCTCCCGGGACAGCGAGATCGCCAGCACCCGCTCCTGCCCGGGCTTGGTCGCATATCCGCAGCGGTACATCATCCACAGGAACGACGGCTTGATCCAGGTCATCCGCTCCAGCTTGAACGGCGCCACGAAGCGCTGCGCCGCCACGGCGGGCTCGGCGATGGCGGGACCGTAGGCCTGGTAGACGGTGATCGACTCCTCGGTGTAAGCGGCACGGATCTCCCGGTACGGCGTGTTCATGTCGCCCAGACTGGCGAAGATCCGTACTCGAGGGCAACGGATTAAGGCCGCCCCAGGTCCCGGACCGCGAGCGCCAGGTGGGCGGCGGCGGCCGGGGGGATGGTCAGGCCGCGGGCCGAGATGCCGATCGCCCACTGCGTGCCGGGCACGACCGCGGCGGCGCACGCCACCTCCTCCCTGAACTGCCCGTGCTCCTCCACCACCTGCCCGGGCCGCAGCCCCGCCAGCTCCTCCTCCACGTCCGCCACGCTCGCCGGGGTCGCGGAGGTGAAGCGGCGCAGGCCGTACTCGGTGAGGATGCCGTGCCGGACCCGGGACGGGAGGGAGAGCAGCAGCGCCTTGCCGAGCGCGGTGGCGTGCGGCGCCGTCTCCAGCCCCGCCTGAAGGTCCTCCAGCCACGGGGAACGCGGCCCCTCCGCCACGTCGACCACCATGAGCCGCCCGTCGGCGAGCTGGGCCAGGTAGGCGCTGTGGCCGGAGGAGTCGGCCAGGTGCCGCAGCACCTCCGAGCCGCGCGGCGGCCGCTCGAACGACTCCCGCATCTCGTGGAAGCGCTCGGCCACCTGCGAGCCGGGCAGATAGTCGCCCTCGGGCCGCCGGTGCAGGTAGCCCTCGTAGCAGAGGGTCCGGACCAGGTGGTACGAGGTGGACAAGTTGAGCCCGCAGCGCCGGGCGATGACCTTGACCGACAGCGGCCGGTCGGCTCGCGAGACCTCTTCCAGCACGCGGAGCGCGCGGGAGACGCTGCGGATCAGATCGCTGGGTTCTTCGCCGGTCATCCATCTAGCATCCGCGCGCTGTCTGGAAATCGCACGCCCACTGTTGCTGAAGATTGTGCGGCACGCTCCCGTACGGCGAGTCGCTGCGCCACGCGACGGCTAGCGGGCGGTTCGCCAGGACTGCTCCTCGACCAGCTCCACGCTGCGCCAGCCGCCGGGCGTGCGCCGCATGCGGTGGTGGTACCAGCCGCCGCCGTGCAGGAAGCCCTCGGTGTCCGCAGTGACCATGTCCCTGGTGGGGGCGAGGGTGTCGGTGAAGGGGGCGCTCACGCGTGCCTCACCGTCCTCGAAGTCGATCCGCGGGGCCCCGACGAGGTGCAGGCGCCCGGGCCAGTGCGGCAGCACCTCCGCGAGCCAGACCTTGACCTCGTCCCGCGTGCCCTCGATGCCGCCCGCGGAGCGGTAGTCGATCACGGCATCGGGGGTGAACACCTCGTCGAGCAGGTCCCACTGGCCGGAGTCGATGGCGTGGGTGTAGCGGGCCAGCAGGTCGGTGATGTGCAGCCGGTCGGCGATCTCCTGTGTGTCCATGGGGTTGATCGTTGCGCTATGAGCGCTCGATGACCAGAGCGCTCGATGACTGCTGAAGCAGCCCGGCCAGTCTCTCGTGCGACGCCCGTACGGTGAACGGCTCACTTCCGGGAAGCCTGCGTGTGCATGAACGGATGATCACCGGGTACGCCTGTCGTCATGCCCGTTACAGGCTACGAAGGATGGTTATTAGCTGGTCGGTACAGGTTGCTGACCGAGCTGGGCCGGGGCGCCATGGGCAGGGTCTGGCGCGCCCATGACGAGCTGCTGGATCGGCAGGTGGCGGTCAAGGAGGTGCGCCTGCCGCACCAGCCGGGTCCGGAGCGGGAGGCGCTGCTCCGGCGCACCCTGCGCGAGGCGCGCCTGACCGCGCGGCTGAGCCACCCGCGCATCGCCGCCGTGTACGACGTGGCGGTCGCCGACGAGCGGCCGTGGATCGTGCTGCAGTTGGTCCCCGCCCCCAGCCTGGCCCAAGTGATCAGCGAACGGGGGCCGCTGCCCGTGCCCGCGGTCGCCCGCATCGGGCTCGAAATCCTGGACGCCCTGTGCGCCGCCCACGCCGGCGGCATCGTGCACCGCGACATCAAGCCGGCCAACATCCTCATCACCGACGACCGGCACGCCATCCTGACCGACTTCGGGCTGGCCAGCACCCTGGACGACCAGGGGCGCCGTACCCAGGAGGGCTTCGTCGTCGGCACGCCGGCCTACATCGCCCCCGAACGCGCCCGCGGCGGCCCCGCCACGCCGCAGGCCGATCTGTGGTCACTGGGCGCCACCTTGTACGCGGCGGTCGAGGGCCGCGTCCCGTTCGAGCTCAGCAGCGAGCTGGCCACCCTGTCCGCGGTGCTCACCGCGGAGCCGGCGCCGTTCGAGCACGCCGGACCGCTCGCGCCGATCATCTCCGGACTGCTGGAGAAGGATCCGGACCGGCGTACGGATGCGGCCCGCGCTCACGAGCAACTGACCGCCCTGTGTGAGTCACCGGTCATTTCGGCTCCTCTGGACGCCCCTACCATCGACGGTGACAGCGGGCGGATCACCGCCTCGTCCGGCGATCGTCCGTTCAGTAAGGGGACGCCGTACCGGCAGCGGCTGGCCGAACACTGGCGGCAGGCGGCCGCCGTCGCGGCCCTGATCGTCAGCGTGACGGCGACCACCACGTGGTGGAGTGCCGAGCCGGGCACACCACATTCGGCGACCTGGGCCGAGCCCACTCCGCCACCGGCCACGCTCCAGCCGGACACCGCGCTCCAGGCCCGCGAAGTCGTCGCATTGCGCCGTGCCGGCAGGCGCGAGCCGGAGCCCGCCCGTACGACACCACCCGTCTCCACCCGCACGGCCGGCATCCCGCATGGGCCGGCGAAGAAGGTCAAGACGGAGAAGGTCAAGGCGAAGAAGGTGAAGGGAAAGAAGCGCGGCGTGAAATGACGCTCGGAGCGCGCTATTGCCCTACCCGGCCGTCGATGCGTTCGCGCAGCAGATCGGCGTGCCCGCAATGGCGGGCGTACTCCTCGATCCGGTGAACCCACAGCTCGCGGACAGCGATGTCGTCCTTGCCCACCCGCACGCCCAGATCCGGATACTCGGCCAGCACCGCGTCGGTTGCCGCCTGTTCCCGAGCGAGATCGGCGAATGCGCCGTCGACCAGCGACTGCTCCGCGACGGCTCCATCGAAGTCGGCGTCACGTGCCCCGTACAGCTTCGGTGCCGGGTTTTCTGGCAGAACCCAGTTGCGCCAGTCCCGCTCGACCTCGGCAAGATGGCGGACCAGACCCAGCAGGGACATGGTCGACGGCGGCACCGACCGGCGCGCCAGTTGCTCCGGATCCAAGCCCTCGCACTTCATCCGCAGGGTCAGCCGATAGTTCCTCAGGTAGTCCTGCAGCGTCGCCAGCTCACCGTCCGGGCTGGCTCCGTCATTGTCGCGGGGATCCTCGTTGGGGTCGGCCCACATGTCGGGGTAGATGCTGGCCTTGCTCCAGCGCTCGGGCATTTCGCTCACCGTGTTCACGATGCTGACCAGTGGCCCGGCGTGCAAGCGATTATTCAGGCGTGCCAGCCGGAAAAACAAGAAGGCCCCAGGCACATGGACTGGGGCCCTCTTGCGAGTGGTGGACGATACTGGGATTGAACCAGTGACCTCTTCCGTGTCAGGGAAGCGCTCTCCCGCTGAGCTAATCGTCCTTGTGAGGTGGCGACGGGATTTGAACCCGTGTGGACGGCTTTGCAGGCCGCTGCCTCGCCTCTCGGCCACGCCACCGAGCCGGAAGCTCCGAGCGGAAGACGGGATTCGAACCCGCGACCCTCACCTTGGCAAGGTGATGCTCTACCACTGAGCCACTTCCGCGTCCGCCCCGCTTGCACCGGGCGACGAGAGAACTCTAGCGAATCCTGGCCCAGTCCCCAAACTGAATACGGGACTGCCGTCATGGGCCCGGCTCTGAGCGCTAGCGGCGGAGTGGAAGCTCCGCGGGGTGCGGCCCCTCCGTCTCCAGGCGGTAGTCCTGGCCGGAAACGGCGCGGTTGCCGTCGATGACCTGCTCCGACGGCGCCTTGTCGCCGCCCATGATCGTGTCCTGCGCCTTACGGAAGCGCTCGTGCGTCTCCCGCGCGTACCCCGCGCCCACGGTCGTGTAGTCGGCCTGGGTGGCGATCAGCTCGCGCAGGTACGCCTTGTTCGGCTCGAACGTCACCGGCGGCGGGCAGGCCGGAGCCAGCACCTGGTCGGGATCGCGCCCGTCGAACCGCTTGAACAGTTCGGCGGCCAGCCGCAGGTGCTCCAGCTCCATGGCGAGGTGCAGCTCCCAGACGGTCCGCACCCTGGGATGCGGCTCGGTCAGCGCGAACGAGTAGTACATGTAGCACTCGTTGTACTCGTGGTTGAGCAGGATCTCCCACCAGCTGTCGCCCGGATCGGCCAGCGACTCGTAGTGAGTCACGTGCCCCTCCTCGGCCAGCGCGATCTCCTGATACAGCCGGCGGGCGACCGGCTCCAGCTGCGTGGGGCCGGTGTTCATGTAGAAGTTCATGGCCTGCTGCTCGGTCGCCCTGATCGTCAGCGCGTGCAGCCGGGACAGCGGCTCCGTGGACCTCTTCTGGTACGGCTCGCGCACGTTGTCCATCGGGTCCCGATGGTGCAGGTACGTGGGCCGCCCCGGCATCACCTCGGTCAGCCGGTCCACGATCTTCTCGGCCTTGCGGTGCTCGATCATCTCGTACAGGTTCGCGAACCGGTACAGATGATCGAAGTGCTCCAGCACGCCGAACTCGAAGGCCTGCCGCAGATACCCGTCCGGCTCCATCCGCGCCACCCACGCCGTCAGGTCCACCGCCGCCTGCTCATAGGCGATCGTGGTCTCCAGCACCGACGAGACCCCCGGCAGCAGCCAGTTGACCACTTTCTGCTGCTGCGCCTCGATGTAGCGCACCCGTGCCAGCTGCTGCTTGAGCTCGACGTCCGGGCAGTGGCGGGCCAGCTGGTGGCTGAAGAAGACCGCCTCCGTCTCGATCCCGTTCATCGCGATGACCCGGCACCGCGTGTACGGGTCGGCGTGGTCGGGATCGATGGGCTCGACGTTCAGCTCGCGCCAGCCGCGCAACTGATCGTCCAGCGGGATACCCCGCTCCTGCAGTGGATCGAAGGCCATGTGGCTGCGCTACCCGGCGCATGATCGGGCAACCTCCGCGTTCGGTCCTCGAACGGCCCGCGTTCGGTAAGGAGGCGCGTGCCCCGGGGAGGGCCGGGTAGGGCGCGGACGTGGCCGAACAAGATGTCATCGATTTGCTGGTGACCCAGCACAGCCAGATCAGGGACCTGTTCGACGAGGTCGAGCAGGCGCCCGCGGACAAGGTGGGGGAGGCGTTCGACCGGCTGATGCGGATGTTGTCCGTGCATGAGACGGCCGAGGAGGAGATCGTCCACCCGTACGCGCGCAGGAAGCTCGACAACGGCCAGGGCGTGGTCGGCGACCGCCTGACCGAGGAGAACCGGGCCAAGCGCCTCCTCCTCGAGCTCCACAAGGGCGGGGTGGACCATCCGCAGTTCTGGGAGCGCCTCGGGGAGCTGCGTACCGCCGTGACCATGCACGCCCGCAGCGAGGAGCGCTACGAGTTCGCCAAGCTGCGCGCGAACACCTCCGCCGTCGAGCGGCGGGCCATGGCGGCGGCAGTGCGGGCCGCCGAGAGCCTCGCGCCGCTGCGCCCGCACCCCGGCACGGAGAGCGCCACCAAGAACATGCTGATGGGCACGCCGATCGCGCTGATGGAACGGGCGCGAGAGATGATCCGCAAGGGGCTCGGCAAGCGCAGCTGACGCTTCGACGCGGAGCGAAATGTCGGGGTATTACCGTCGTACGCATGGAGTTCATCGCTCGTGACGCCGACATAGCGCCCGTCGCCGCGCTCATCGCGGACCCGACGAGGGCGGCCATGCTGACCGCCCTGCTCGACGGGCGGGCGCTGGCGGCGGGAGAGCTGGCCAGGATGGCCGGGGTGAGCGCCGCCACCGCGAGCGCGCACCTGGCCAGGTTGCTGGACGGCAGGCTGGTCGACGTCGTGCGCCAGGGCCGCCACCGCTACTACCGCCTGGCCGGGCACGACGTGGCCGAGGTGCTGGAGGTGCTGGCCAGGGTCAGCGCCCGCCCGCCCGTACGGTCGCTGCGCCAGTCCAGGCAGGCCAGGCAACTGGAGGAGGCCCGCACCTGCTACGACCACCTCGCCGGACGGGCCGGGGTGAGCCTGCTCGACCGGCTCAGGGAGGGCGGCTACTACGCGGCGCACGACCTGACCGACGCCGGCGAGCGGCTGCTGACCGGCCTCGGCGTGGACGTCGCGGGCGCACGCCGGTCGAGGAGGCGTTTCGCGCCCGAGTGCCTGGACTGGACCGAGCGCAGGTCGCATCTCGGCGGGGCGCTGGGGGCGGCGATCACCGACGTGCTGTTCGAGCGGGGCTGGTACCGGCGCGGGAAGGCGCCCAGGGCGGTGCTCCTCACCGAGGAGGGCAGGGAGGGCCTGTCGGCGTTGTTCTCGCGTAAGGAGCTAACATCGGGTACGCCGGTTACCTAGCAGCGAGAGAGACGCACCATGCGCGACAACGGAGTCGTGAACGTCGGTCCCGAACCCCTGTCCTTCGACGACGTCATCAACGTGGCCCGTCACGGAGCCCCTGTACGGCTCACCGACGACGCCCTGGCCGCCATCTCGGCGGCCCGCCAGCGAGTTGACGAGCTGGCCGAGAGCCCGGTCCCCGCGTACGGCATCTCGACGGGCTTCGGCGCGCTGGCCACGCGGCACATCGACCCGGCGCTGCGCGCCCAGCTCCAGCGCTCCCTGGTGCGCTCTCACGCGGCGGGCAACGGACCCGAGGTCGAGACCGAGGTCGTGCGCGCGCTCATGCTGCTGCGCCTGCACACGCTGGCCACCGGCCACACCGGCGTCAGGCCGACCACGGCCGAGACCCTGGCCGCGCTGATCAGCGCGGGGATCACGCCGATCGTGCACGAGTACGGCAGCCTCGGCTGCTCCGGCGACCTGGCCCCGCTGGCGCACGTCGCGCTGACGCTGATGGGCGAGGGCGTCGTACGCGACAAGGCCGGAGACGTCCAGCCCGCCGGCGAGGCGCTCAAGCAGGCCCGGATCGACCCCGTCGAGCTGGCCGCCAAGGAGGGCCTGGCGCTGATCAACGGTACGGACGGCATGCTCGGCATGCTCATCCTGGCCATCGAGGACCTCACCAGGCTCGTCAGGACCGCCGACGTGAGCGCCGCGATGAGCGTGGAGGCGCTGCTCGGCACCGACCGGGTGTTCATGCCGGAGCTGCAGGCACTGCGGCCGCACCCCGGCCAGGCGCTGTCCGCCGCCAACATGACCAAGGTCCTGCGCGAGTCCGGCATCATGGCCAGCCACCGCGACCCGCAGGCCTGCACCCGCGTCCAGGACGCCTACTCGCTGCGCTGCGCCCCCCAGGTCGCCGGGGCCGCCCGCGACACGATCGCGCACGCCGCCACCGTGGCCGGATGGGAGCTGGCCAGCGCCGTCGACAACCCCGCGGTGCTGGCCGACGGCCGCGTCGAGTCCAACGGCAACTTCCACGGCGCGCCCGTCGCGTACGTGCTCGACTTCCTGGCCGTGGTGGCCGCCGACCTGGCCTCGATGTCCGAACGGCGCACCGACCGCTTCCTGGACGTGGCCCGCAACCACGGGCTGCCCGCCTTCCTGGCCGACGACCCCGGCGTGGACTCGGGCCACATGATCGCCCAGTACACGCAGGCGGCCATCGTCTCCGAGCTGAAGCGCCTGGCCGTGCCCGCGAGCGTCGACTCCATCCCCAGCTCGGCCATGCAGGAGGACCACGTGTCCATGGGCTGGTCGGCGGCGCGCAAGCTGCGCAAGTCGGTGGACGGGCTCACCCGCGTGCTGGCCATCGAGGTGCTCACCGCCGCCCGCGCGCTCGACCTGCGCGCCCCGCTGGAGCCCGCGCCCGCGACGGCGGCCGTGGTCAAGGCGCTGCGCGAGACCGTGCCCGCGCCGGGGCCCGACCGGTTCCTGGCGCCGGAGATCGACTCCGCCGTACGCCTGGTCGCCGACGGCGCCGTCGTGGCGGCGGCCGAGTCGGTCACCGGACCCCTGGCCTGAGCGCCACGATGAGGTCCACCTCCAGCAGCAGCCCCGGCATGAACAGCTTCGACACCTCCACGGTCGTGCTGGCCGGGGGTGTGCCGGTGATGTACTTCCTGCGCACCTGCCCGTACTCGACGCGCATGTCCATGTCCGTCAGGTACGTCCGCATGAACGCGACGTCGTCGAACGTCGCCCCCTGATCGGCGAGGATGCGCGCGATCACCTGGAAGACGTGCTCGGCCTGGGCCGTCATGGACCCTTCGCCGACGATGTTCCCCTGCTCGTCGAAGGCGGCCTGGCCGGAGACGTAGAGCATGTCGCCGACGCGCACGGCGTGCGAGTAGAAGCCGTTCGTGGCGGGGATCGTCGAGAGGTTCAGCGGCACCGCGCGATGGGCCGGGCCTGCGCCGACGCGCTCGGCGACGTGCTCGGCGACGGCGGTCAGATCGCGCTCGCCCAGCCCGGCCGCCCGCGCCTCCTGCAGCCTGGCCCTGGCCGCCCCGATCATTGACGGGGCCATGGACGCGCCTTCCCACGCGCCCAGCTCCAGGTCCTTGGCCGCGTGCGCGAGCGAGTAGCGGGTCTCGGCCGACGGCACGCGCAGCCGCTCCGCCAGCGCGCCCAGCGGGGTGGCCGACAGCACGTCGATCAGCGCGCCACGGTCCACGCCGTGCGCCTCGCCGTACGCGAACGTCTCCGCCAGCAGCACCTGGGCGGGCACGAGCGCGCTCATGACAGCGATCTTCATGGCCGCGCCCGACCCCAGCGGCCCGACCTCCCGTACGGACCCGAAGACCGACAGGACCTCGCGGCAGCCCGGCACGTCGCCCCCGCCCGGCCCGCCGTCCAGCCCTCCGGCCAGCACGGTCAGCGTTCCGTCTGTGGCGGGGCCCACGCTGCCCACCACCGGGGCGTCCACCAGCCCCACCTCGGCCGGCAGCAGCGCGCGCAGCTCGCGGACCGCCTCGGGGCCGATCGTGGACATCTCCACCACCGTCGCGCCGCCCCGCAGCCCCGGCAGCGCCGCCGTCAGCACCTCCCGCACGGCCGCCGGGTCGCTGAGCATGGTGATGACCAGCTCGGCCCCGTCCACCGCCTCCGCCGCGGACACGCCGGTCCCGCGCCGCCACGTCGTCACCTTGTACCCGGCCTGCTCCAGCCGCCGTGCCATGGGGACGCCCATGCGTCCCTGTCCGAGAAAAGCAATCTGTCCGAGAAAAGTCGTCACGCGTTCAGTGAAGCCGGACTCCGAGGCATTCCACAAACGACTAGATTGCATACCAGCCATGCTTAACGTGAATGCCTTTGACGCCGGCACGCTGCGGCTGTTCCACGAGGTCGCCGAGAGCGGCTCGATCACCGCCGCCGCCGAGCTGCTCGGATACACCCAGTCGGCGGTCTCCCGCCGCGTCGCCGCGCTGGAGCGCGCCGCAGGAGGGCCGCTCTTCGAGCGGCTGCCCAGAGGGGTACGCCTGACGCCCGCCGGCGCCGTCCTGCACCGCCACGCCGCCGCCGTCCTCGACCGGCTGGAACGCGCCGGCGAGGAGCTGGCCGCCATCCACGGCGGCGGGGGCGGGACGCTGCGCGTGGGCGCGTTCGCCACCGCCAACGTGGGTCTCGTCCCAGAGACGTTCAAGCGCTTCGCCGAGCGCCGTCCCGGCGTCGAACTGCGCCTGGTCGAGGGCCTCACCGCGCGGCTGATGGAGCGGCTGCGCTCCGGGGCGCTGGACGTGGCCGTGATCAGCGACTACCCCTCCGGGCTGTCCGCCTACGGGACGCCCACCGTCCTGCTGCATGAGGACCGGCTGCTCGTCGCGCTGCCCGCCGGGCACCGGCTGGCCGGCGACGACGACGTGGACCTGCGCGACCTGGCCGACGAGAGGTGGATCGAGGCGGCGCCGCGCGGGCAGCCCACGTTGCTGCAGGCCGCGTGCGCGGCCGCCGGGTTCGCGCCACGCAGCGGGCTGCGGGTCGGCGAATGGTCGGGCAAGTTCGGGTTCGTCGCCGCCGGGCTGGGGGTGACGCTCGTGCCGGAGCTGGCCGCCCAGGCCGTACCGCCCCATCTGGTGCTGCGCCCGCTGCGCGGGATGGCGCCGGCACGCAAGGTGTACGCGGCCCTGCCCGAGACACCACTGCCCGCCGCGCTGGAGCTCGTCGAAATGCTGGGAGAATGGAAGGCGTGTACGACGGCTTCGCCTATTTAGGCGGTCAGCACGCGACCGGGCTGCGTGACGTGACCTCCGACCTGGCCGCGCTCGACGGCGAGGGCTGGTGGGCCGTGGTCGTCGACTACGAGGGCAAGGTGACGTGCGCCCGGTTCGACCGGGTGCGGCGCTCGCCCCTGCCCGCGCCCGCCGCTCCCTGGCACGGGCCCCGGCCCGGACAGTGGCGCAGCTCACTCGACCGGGCCGCCTATGAGCGGGGCGTGCGCGCCATTCGCGGCTACATCGAGCAGGGCGAGGTCTACCAGGCAAACCTTTGCCGGATTTTGACCGCTCCCGTCCCGCCCGACGCCGACCCGCTCGCCCTGGCCGCCCGGCTGGCCGCGGGCAATCCGGCGCCGTACGCGGCCGTCATCCAGGTGCCCGGGCTCAGCGTGGTGTCCGCCTCGCCCGAGCTCTACCTCTCGCGCGACGGCGACACCGTGGAGTCCAGGCCCATCAAGGGCACCGGCGAGACCGCCGGCGACCTCCTCGACAAGGACTACGCCGAGAACGTCATGATCGTCGACCTCGTCCGCAACGACCTCGGCCGCGTGGCGGCCGTCGGCTCGGTCGAGGTGCCGTCGCTCTGCGCGGTCGAGGAGCACCCCGGCCTCGTCCACCTCGTCTCCACCGTCCGGGCCAGATTGGCGCCGGGGGCGGGCTGGCCCGAGCTCTTTGCCGCGACTTTCCCTCCCGGGTCGGTCACGGGCGCGCCGAAGTCGTCGGCGCTGCGCATCATCAATGAGCTCGAACCAGCACCTCGCGGGCCTTACTGTGGGGCCGTGGGCTGGGTCGACGCCGACCGTCGCCAGGCGGCGCTGGCCGTGGGCATCAGAACATTCTGGATCTCGGGGCTGGCCCACGGCACGGCTGAGATCCGGTTCGGCACGGGAGCCGGCATCACCTGGGGCAGCGACCCCGGGCGCGAATGGCTCGAGACCGAGCTCAAAGCAGCCAGGCTCATCGCACTGGCATCCACAGGAGGAACTGAATGAACATCCCTGTCTGGGTCAACGGCGAGCTGCTCGACCCCGCGCAGGCCAGCGTGTCGGTCTTCGACCACGGGCTCATGGTCGGCGACGGCGTCTTCGAGACGATCAAGATCGTGAACGGCCAGTCGTTCGCGCTCACCCGCCACCTCGACCGGCTCACGCTCTCCGCCCAGCGCATGGACCTGCCGGAGCCCGACGTCGAGGCCATCGCCGACGGCATCGCCAAGCTCCTGGCAGTCGCGCCCGCCTGGGCGCTCGGCCGCATCCGCGTCACCTACACCAGCGGCCCGGGCCCGCTCGGCTCCGACCGCGGCAACCAGGGCACCACCTCCGTCGTCATCGTGGACGAGCAGAAGCCGTTCCCGGCCACCGCCGACGTCGCCGTCGTGCCGTGGCCGCGCAACGAGCGCGGCGCCCTGTCCGGGGTCAAGAGCACCTCGTACGGCGACAACGCCAAGGCCCTGCTGTACGCCAAGAAGCGCGGGGGCGGCGAGGCGATCTTCGGCAACCTGGCGGGCAACCTCTGCGAGGGCACCGGCTCCAACATCTTCATCGTCCGCGACGGCCGCCTGCTCACCCCGACGCTGGAGTCGGGCTGCCTGGCCGGGGTCACCAGGGCGCTGGTGCTCGAATGGTGCGGCGCCGAGGAGGTGGACGTGCCGCTGTCGGCGCTGTACGAGGCGGAGGAGGCGTTCCTGACCTCCACGACCCGCGATGTCCAGCCGATCAAGCTGGTCGACGACACGCAGCTGCCGGTCGCTCCCGGCCCGATCACCACGAAGGCCATGCAGGTCTTCGCCGAGCGCTCCGCCACTGATCTGAACCCCTGAGTGAGATACTCTCCTGCCGCGCAACTGATCTTGTGAGGCGAGTGTGGCAGCCGATCCCCTCCGTGCCGGTGATCCCCCAGTAGTGGGGGAGTTCCGCATCGTGGGCCGCCTCGGGCAGGGCGGGCAGGGCGTCGTCTACCTGGCCGAGTCGCCTGACGGCGGGCAGGCCGCCGTAAAGGTGATGACCGGCGGGATCGACCGGGCCTTCGCGCGCGAGCTGCCGGTGCCTCCGTACCCGGCGGCCGCGAGTTGGATGCCGCCGGGCGAGGTGCGGCGGAGCGTGGGCGGATGGGGCGGCGGGCCGTACTGCTGGGACTGGGCACGGTCGCGGTCGCGGCGGCCACGACGGGCGGCGTGGTGTGGTGGCGCGAGGCGCGGCCCCAGTCGTCGGGCCGCGGCCCGTCACCGTCCACCGGAGCGAGCTCCACGACGCCGGAGGCGGTCAGCCCGCCGCCTGCCGTCGGGCAGGAGCTCGCGATCGCCATGGAGAGCGCGATCTCGGTACGGCCGATGGCGGACATGACGTTCGAAGGCGGGCTGACGCAGAGCAACTTCCATGCCACGGGCCACGGCCAGACCCGTTTCCGGCCCGAGGCGGGATACAGCGCGGGAAGTTGCGACTTCGCCATGAAGGTCACCGGCCCCGACGTGGACGCCATCGACGTGGTCGTCCTGTCGGCCGACGGCGCGGACGGCCTGTACATCAACGGCAAGCGCCTGGCGGAAGACGCCGAACACGACGCCCGGGGCTACATCGACATGATCACCATCATGTCCGGCCTCGGCGTGATCCTCGATCTCCTCGGGCACACGCCGCAAGTCAGCGGAGCCGCTCGCCGATACTCCGGCGGCCTGGACGCGGGCTCCGCGCCGCAGCCCATCAAGGAGCGGCTCGCGGAACCCGCGAACTGGAAGCTGAGCCGGCTCAAGGGGACCCGGATCAGCTGGAACATCGAGCTCGACACCGCGAACCGGCCCAAGAGCTTCACCCTGTCCTGGCGCGTGCCGGTCGGCGGTGAGGAGCTCGCCTCCACCTACGCCACGACATTCGACAGGTGGCGGCAGGGGGATGTCAGAGCCCCGGCGTAGGGCAGGCGCTCAGCCCCGGCTCTCTCGGGCGTGCCGCCGTCACGGTCGCGGCGTCAGTACGACTTCTGCGTCTGCACGTTGAAGTCGTCCATCTTGACCTGCTTGGCCGGGTCGGTGAGCGGGTCGTCGATCTCCAGGACGTCCAGGCCCTTGAGGATGTCGCTCGAGTAGATGTACCCGTTGTAGTAGTACGCCGACCAGGAGCCCGCGATGTTGCCGGTGCCGGGGACCGGGCCGCGTTCGAAGTAGCCGATCTCCTTCGGGTGGGCGGAGTCGGTGAAGTCCCAGATCGACACCCCGCCCTGGTACCACGACTGCACCATGATGTCCTTGCCCGGCACCGGGATCAGCGAGCCGTTGTGGGCCACGCAGTTCTCGTGCTCCTGCTGCTCCCTGGGGATCTTGAAGTAGCCGCGCCGCTCCAGCTTGCCGTTCACGATGTCGTACACGGCGTCCGCGCCCTTCGTGGCCGGTGTGTTGCGGTCGCACGTGGCCTGAGCGCCGCCGCCCAGCTCGTCGCTGAAGACGACCTTCGTGGCGTCGTTGTTGAACGTCGCCGAGTGCCAGATCTGGAAGTTCTCCGTGTCGGTGATCTGCTGGAGCACCTTCGGCTTGACCGGGTCGGAGATGTCGAGCAGCACGCCGTCGCCGAAGCAGGCGGCCGCGGCCAGCTTCTTCTCGGGGTACGCGGTGATGTCGTGGCAGCCGGAGGCGAAATCGGAGTGCTGGCGCTCGGGGAAGATATCCGGCTTCGCCACGATTTTTGCGGACTGAGGTGACTTTGTCGGGATTTCTACGATCTGGATGAGTTCGTGGGGCGGCGGGCAGGTCTTCGACTCGGGCTCGGGGCCGGGCGAGGAGACGTACACGTACAGCTTCTCCCCATCCGGGACCATCGTGTGCGTGTGCGAGCCGCAGTCGGTCCTGACCGCGCTGACGTACTTGGGGCTCTTCTTGTCGCTGATGTCGAAGATCCGCAGGCCCTCCCACTCGCGGCCGCCGTCGCCGGAGCCGCATCGCTCGCCGGCCTGCGGCTCGTCGATCGACAGGATGAGCAGGTCGCCGTACACGCTGACGTCGTTCTGCTGCGCCGGGCAGGCCACCTGGCTCACGATCCGGGGCTTGACCGGGTCGCTGATGTCGTAGATCGCGAACCCGCCGAAGTTGCCCACGTACGCGTAGTCGCCCTGGAACGCCAGGTCGGTGTTGAAGTCGTCCTCGCCGTTCAGCGGGGCCTTCCTCGGCATGTTGGCGACGAGCTTGACGTTGCCGCTCGTCATCACGTCACCGGTGGCCGTCGCCGAGGACGAGGATGTCGTGGATGGAGCGCTGGTCTCCTGCGTCGAGGTGGCGGGCGTCGGCGCCCCGGCCGCCTGCTGGTCCGCCGCGCACGCGGAGGTCACCAGCAGCACCGTACACAGCAACGCTCCGCGCAACGTGGCAGAGATCAACGCATATCCCCTTTGTCTCGTAGCTCACTATGGAAGCTATGCCAGGAGATTCGCGGCCGCGTACGGTCTTCATCACAGTTATGAGCACACTTGCCCTTGCCGCCTGCTCCCAGCAGCCCGCCGGACCCTCGCCAGTGGGGACGGAGGCGCCCGTCATCGTGCCGGGGAGTCCAGGCGCGCCGGGCCGCACCGCGACCCCAGGGGAGCGCCTCGGGCAGACACCGGGGGCGACGGTGGCCTCGGACGTGCGCTTCGCGGAGGCCATGATCCCACATCACCGCCAGGCCCTGGAGATGACCTCTCTGGTGGACGACCGCATGACCACGGCCTCCATCCGCTCGTTCGCCCGTCAGATCAGGGCCGCCCAGACCCCGGAGATCAAGGCCATGACCGGGTGGCTGGCCGAGCTCGGCCGCTCCGCTCCCGCGGCTCACACGCACGCGCAGGCGACGGCGTACGGCATGGCGACGGAGGACGAGCTGAACGCCTTGCGCGCGGCCAAGGGGACGGTCTTCGACCGCATGTTCCTGCAACTGATGACCAGGCACCACGAGGGCGCGGTGAAGATGGCGGGGGAGGAGCTGGCGACCGGCCGGGACCGGCGCATGCGGCTGCTGGCGAAGGACGTGTACTCGGGTCAGAGCATCGAGATCGCCCGCATGCGGAAAGTCTTGGAGACGCTGCCCGCCTAGATCCCTAGGACGGCCAGAGCATGTTGGTCAGCTCGGCGTCCAGGTCCATGTAGTCGGTTTCGCGTCCCGCAGGGACCTTCTCGTACGTGCGATGGAGGAACTCGGTGAGCGGCGCCAGCGGCACTTCGAAGAGCGCCTGCCCGAAAGGGGACGTGAGGCTGATATGGAGCGTTCGCTCGCCATCGGCCCTCGCGGGCCACACCTGCACGTCGCCGTCGCCGACACGCCTCACGATGCCCACGGTCAGCAACTCGCGGGCAAAGATCCACTCGACCGGTTCGTCGTTCCCTACGTGGAAGGCCATGCGGATGGCGTACGGATCGTCGGCTGTGTAACTCAGTCCGGCGAGCAGGGGGACGGTAGTACGGTCGGGGACCACAAGCCGAAGGCCAAGCTCGGCGGAGACGGTGGTGCTGTTCATCGTCAGCCAAACCTTTTCGTCGTAGGTCCCCTCTTCGGGGCTTTCACTGCTCTGACGGACTTCGTCCTGAGCTATGACGCGGAACGAAGAAACCCGTAGGAAAGATTCCGCTCCGAGGGCCTTCTGTAACGCACATCACAGCTGGACATTTAGGCATCTACCAGGCTAAACGGCATCAATCGGGTCGTATTTACAAGGGTTTTGCGTCTTGCGGAGCCTGTCCCGGCGCGCCGACCATGAACGTTTCTCGCCAAAAGATCACGCCCGATGCCAACCGGAACACGTCGATGGTATGCCACCGACCCGCCGTGCCGATGGGCAACCGCCGCGTTTCACCCGAATCCTTCCCCTCCGCCCTCGTCACGGCCCCGGCAACCCGCCCGAACCGCCCCTCCAGCCGCCGCCAACCGCTTCGCTTCGCCAGCAGGTGCCAGAGTGCGGTATGGTTTTCCCCGTCGGCACCGCAAGGAGCTGGCAGGGCGGGCGATTAGCTCAGCGGGAGAGCGCTTCGTTCACACCGAAGAGGTCACTGGTTCGATCCCAGTATCGCCCACCAAGGTCAAGGGCCACATCCCAACACGGGGAGTGGCCCTTTTGATCTTCCAAGTGACTAACTGAGTGACTGTCCTGCTCCATGGTCGTTACTTGGGAAGATCCGATCCATGACGGTCGCGCCATCCTGGATGACGGGTTTGATCTGGTGACGGTAGACCTTCTCGGTGACCGCTGAACCTCCGGCGTGGCCGATCAGCCGAGCGATGTTCTCGATCGGGACGCCGTCTGCTGACAGCAACGAGACGAAGCTGTGTCGCATCTCCCGCGGCGTCCAGTCGGTGCCGATCAGACCGGCTCGCGTGATCACTCGCCGGAACTCCCGGCGGACGTTGCCTGCGCTCATCTTGGTGCCGTTTCGGGTAGCGAACACCAGACGGGCCTGGTCGTCCTGGCTGGGCACGATCTCTCGGGCGCTCAGGTGCTCCCAGAAGGCGGCCAGGGCGTGAACACAGCGGTGGGGGAGCTGGAGCGTACGGCGCGATTTGGGGGTCTTGGTGTCCCCGCCGGCGCGGACCGACCGCCACACGTACACGGCGAGTCGTCATGGTCCCAACCGACCTAGGTCACCGGCCGCCACTCCTGGCGCTCCTTGTCGTAGGCAACGACGTGCGACCAGGCGAGCTCACGCCGTCGTGCAGATATCCATCCAAAGTACGTAAAAAAGACTGTCGCGTTCGGACGACGTATCGTGCCAATGCGCCATCAGACAGGATCAAACGCCCACTCAGTGCGTGTTGGAGAAGATCATTGATGTTCGGTGTGGCGGCGTGCCGAACGGCGCTGAGGTCGTCAGGGTGACCGGATGCCCCCGATCGCTACCCCTCAGACCTCACTGACGCGCAGTGGGAGCTGATCGAGCCCTTGCTGCCCGTGCCGAACACCGGAGGCCGCCCAGAGAAGCACTCCCGTCGAGAGATCGTCAACGCCATCTTGTACGTGGTGCGCTCGGGCTGCCCATGGCGATACCTGCCCAGCGACCTGCCGCCCTGGCAGACCGTGTACTGGTACTTCCAGCAGTGGTAACAGGTCGGTGTCACCGAAGCCTTGCTGGTCGAGCTGCGAGTCAAGGCACGCCGTCAGGTGGACCGGGAGGACGAGCCGTCAGCGGGCATCATCGACTCCCAGAGCGTCAAGGGCGCCGACACCGTCGGCCGCGACAGCCGCCGGTCCGGGTCGCGTAGATGCGCCACAGCAGGCTCGCCTGCGGCCGCCGCTGCGGCGGGATCGAGCGTCCGCTATACGGCCTTTCAATACCTACGCGAAGATCGAGACACCCGTGAAGGTCTTGGTGTTGTTGCACAGGGCGGTGCCCGGAAGGCAGCGCCGAGCCTTGATCACTACCGTGTCGGCGCCCTGCCGGGCGGCGACGGAGAAGCCGAAATCTCTGGTGCCCTTCTTCCGGCCCGCCTCCACGCGGCCGCCGGTGCCGCCGACTCTCTTGCCCGCTTTGTAGAAGCTGACCTCGACGACCGCCGTCCACAGATCCCGCTTGGTGTCGTTCACAGTGCCCGAGGCGGCGGCGTAGCCGTCACCGCACACTTTCCACACGTATTTGACATAACCGTGCTTGGTGTTGAGCTGGCTCCCACCGCCGTAGCAGCTCCGCGCGGCGGCTGTCGCCGGGGCGGGAGCCAGTGCGGTGAGAGCGACGGCGGCGGCGACGAGTGTCTTTAATCCGGAGATCTTTCGCATGATCGGCAGTTTAGGAGAACCGCTTGCAACCCACTGTCAGGCGCGCATCCGGCCACGAGGCCGGTGTCGGAGGACCTGCCAACGCCAACCGCGCTACATCTGCGACTGAATCCCGGAAGCGGGGTGAAAACCCTCACTGGTCCGTCCGGCGTGGCCGCCCGATGTCGGCCCGTGTCGATACGGTACGGCCGTGGCTGACATTCACGAACTCATGGTCGCGATGGACCTGCGTGGCGACCTGTCCGAGACCGAACTCGCCGAGTTGCGCTGGCACTTGGGTCTCGGCTCGCGGCCCGAGCACATCACCGAGGAGACGATCGTCGTCAATGAGGTTCTCGATCTGCTGCCCGACGAGCAGGAGCCGGTCCAGGATGAGAACGGCGACTGGGTGATCAAGGAGTTTCCGCAACCGGCGTGGGACGAAGGGGCGCCGTACGCGGCCTCCAAGATTCCCGGTGCCGGCTGCTCGATCCTGGTGCGCGCGGATGACCACGGCGACGAACGCTGGGCACTGACCTGCCGCTGGGAGATCCACCCCGACGGGCATGCCGGGGTGGCTGAGCTGATCGACTGGTTGGCCGTCCGGCTCCACAAGAACGAGTCCTTTTTCGGTTACCAGCGCTGGTATGAGGACGATGAGCCGGAGCTGCTCAGCGTCCGCGACGGGAAGGTTGTGACGTGTCGTGACGGCGCCTTCGTCCCGCCGTTCTGGGACGAACCTGACGCGGACTGAGCGACTCAAGGCGCCGGCGCTCGGTCCGGACCGAGCCTTCTCACCTGTGACGATGGCAACATCGGTTCGGCGCGCACCATCGAAAGCAACGGCGGTGTCCTGGAAGATGTGCGCAGCACCGACATCGGGGTCAAGCGCCGCTACTGGATTGCTCTTGATGATGCTGGTAACAGCCATTCATTGATGGCAGCGAGGAGGACGGTCGTCTCGTAGCGGACGGCGAGTTTGTTGTATCTCGTGGCCACGGCCCGATGCCTCTTGAGGCGGTTGATGACGCACTCGACGGCGTGGCGCTCCCGGTAGTCGATCTTGCCAAGCTTCGGAGGGTGCCCTCCGTTGGAACCACGGTTCTTACGGTTGCGGACGTGGTCCGCCTTGTCCGGGATGCTGCGGCGAATGCCTCGACGGTGGGGATATCCACGGTGGCTCGAATGGAGCTCGGCGGTCAGGCCGCCGGGGGAGCGTCCAAAGCCTTGGTCGTCTGGCTCGATGGCGACCCCCGGGCGGCTCCTTTGTGGATCCCCTTTCCGCGCACCGGCAGCGTGCTGGCTGGCAGATCCCGGCACGGCGCCCCGGTACGGGTCCGTCACCGTATCCCATTGATCCAACTGCCGCCGGGGACCAAGTCGGCGGACGCCCTGGCTTCTTACCTACCGGAAACAACGGCCTGCAGAACAGCGATCATCGGCCAGTGGCCCCTCGCCAGAGCCGCCCATCCCGGCATGGGTGACGAAGGCGTCCGTCTGCTCCAGGGTCGCCCGCTGGCGCGCGAAAGGCTCTGCCCTGGCCGCGAACCAGGAGCAGAGCCCATATCGTCAAGGCGCCATCGGATGAGTTCCTCGGCGGGGGGCTGCCCCCCGCCGAGGGGCGCCGGTTCAGTCAGATGTTGTGCGAGAAGTCCCCGCCGAAACCGGCGATGAAGACGTGGCTGTCGATCTGACCGGCGGTGAAGAACATCGAGATCCCACACCCCCAGTTGATGCCGTCGTGGCCTACAGGAAGGACGTTGTCCCCGCTCAGGCCGTGCGCGTGATCACCTTCGATCTTGAGACTTTTTGGGGGCCTCTCGGCGCGTCTGGGAGTTAGTGGAAGTCGATTGGGGGCCAATGTTCTTTGCGTGGGCGCCCTTGGTGATCATGTGCTGGAGCCCTGCTTCCGCCAGCCGCCAACGTGACCCCGCCTCGCTCGCAAGCCGGTGGCCGGACTGTCGTAGGGGCCGTTGGCCGATGCGACATGTTTCGCAACCCGCCGTCCCAATCAGCAATGGAAACATCGGATGTGATCGCGCCGTCGCGACACCCAGCAGCGTCGCATGGCCACCGTCGCCCGGTCGGCCAGTCCGCCCGTCCTGCATGGCATCAGCAGCCGAACCCGCCCTCTCGAGGCATCACGGCAGGAGCCGGGCCACTCAACCGACTTCCGACTCAAGAGCCTTGACCACATCCGATGTTTCGCCTACGTTACCCGCAAGTCGAGATGTGCGAAATATTTCGCAGCTCCCTATGCGGCAGAAGGTGCTACACCGATGTCAGATGCCCGTATCGAGGAATTCCGGCAGCGCAGGTTCGGCCTGTTCGTTCACTGGGGGCTCTACGCGCTGGCGGCCCGCCACGAGTGGGTCAAGCAGCACGAACGCCAGACCGATGAGCAATACCAGCGATACTTCGAGCGCTTCGACCCCGATCTGTACAACCCCGACGCGTGGGCGGAGGCCGCGCAGCGGGCAGGGATGCGCTACACCGTGCTGACCGCCAAGCACCACGACGGCTTCTGCCTGTGGGACTCGGCTCTGACCGACTACTGCGTGAGCGGCACGCCGTACGGCAAGGACCTGCTCGGTCCCTTCGTCGAGGCTTTCAGAGGCAGAGGGCTCGGGGTCGGGTTCTACTACTCGCTGCTGGACTGGCATCACCCGGACTTCCCGATCGACGGGCTGCATCCGGCGTACGTCGAGGGCGGCACGTTCCCTGACCGGGATGTCACCAAATATGCGGACTACCTGCACGGGCAGGTCGAGGAGCTGCTCACGCGCTACGGCCCCATCGACACACTGTGGTTCGACTTCTCCTACGCCAACCGGGTCAGGCAGGGCAAGCCGGTCTACGGCGGCAAGGGCAAGGCCGAGTGGCGCTCGGAGGAACTGGTGGACAAGATCCGCCGCCTCCAGCCGGACATCCTGCTCAACAACCGTCTGGAGGTGCCGGGCGACTTCACCACGCCGGAGCAGTTCCAGCCCCCCGGGCCGCTGTCGACGGTCTGGGAGGCCTGCCAGACGCTGAACGGAAGCTGGGGCTACCACCGGGACAACCACACGTGGAAGTCGCCCGGCCTGCTCATCCGCATGCTGATCGACTCGGTCTCCAAGGACGGCAACCTCCTGCTCAACGTGGGGCCCAACGGCCGGGGCGAGTTCGAGCCCCGGGCACTCGACACGCTGCGCGAGATCGGCGACTGGATGCGGCTGCACAGCCAGTCGATCCACGGCGCGGGGGCGAGCCAGTTCCAGGCTCCGGAGCACTGCCGCTACACCCAGCGCGGCGACCGGCTGTACGTGCACGTGTTCGCCTGGCCGTTCCGGCACCTGCACCTGCCTGGCCTGGCGGGCAAGGTCCGCTACGCGCAGCTGCTCAACGACAGGTCGGAGATCCGCATGTGGGCGCCCGACCCGAAGGTCGACAACGGGAACGTGAACCACTTCGCGATCCCCGAGGGCACCCTCACCCTCGAGCTTCCCGTGCAGCCGCCGGATGTCGCCGTCCCGGTGATCGAGCTCTTCCTCTGAAAGGCAACACCCCCCATGAACAACCCCCTGCGCGGCCTGGACACCACCGGACTGACCCGGCGCCAAATGCTCAGCCTCGCCGCCATGGCGGCGGCGGCCGTACCCCTCAGCGCCTGCGGGAGCGGCCAGCGCACCCGCCAGGCAGGCCCGACCACCTCGGCGTCGAGCAGCTCCGCGGTGATCAACCCGGACCGGCCGGAGAGCGCGCTGTTCCCCTACGCCGAGGCGGAGAAGCTCTTCGACTCGCTGCCGTGGCCCAAGACCAATGTGCCGGAGCCCACGTCCAAGGTCACCGTCACCGTCGCGATCATCCCGGGTCAGCGGCACGAGGTGCGGCACGCCCAGTTCACCAAGTTCTTCAAGAAGCTGCATCCGAACATCGAGATCAAGGTGGAGGTCACGCCGTTCGACGACTTCCGCACCAAGTACCTGACGGGCGCCGCCAGCGGCGTGCTGCCCGACGTGATGTACTCGCAGTTCCAGTGGGGGCAGAGCTTCATCAAGAGCAACCTGTACCTCCCGCTGGACGACTACATCGCGGCCACGCCCGGCTTCGACCGCGCCGACTTCTCCAAGGCGGCGCTCAGCTACTGGGAGCGTGACGGCAAGCTCTACGCGCTGGGCACCGACTCGGCGCCCAAGCTGCTCTTCTACAACAAGGAGCTCTTCGACAAGGCGGGCGCCAAGGTGCCCGACGCCTCCTGGACCTGGGACAAGCTCATGGAGGCCGCACGCGGGCTGGTGTCGGGCACGGGTGCGCAGAAGGTCTTCGGGTTCACGCCGGTGCCCAAACCCACCAGCGACCTCACCGCGACGTTCCTGCTCGCCCACGGCGGCCGCTACCTGACGGCCGACGAGACCAAGTGCGTGATCCAGGAGCCGGCCAGCCGCGACGTGCTCAAGCGCTGGATCGACCTGCTGATCAAGGACAAGGCGATGCCCGACCTGGCCGAGACGCAGGCGACGGCGAAGGTCGAGCCGTTCACGCTGGGCCGGGGCGCCTTGTACGTCGGCGGCGCGTGGAACATCGTCACCCTGCTCACCCTGCCTGCCGAGCAGCAGTTCGACTGGAGCCTGACGCACGTGCCCAGCGGTCCCGAGGGCCGGTTCACCCCGGTCCTGGGCAGTGCCTTCGGCATCACCAGCAAGACGCGCAATCCCGAAGCGGCGTGGATCGTGCTCAACTCCCTGCGCTCCTACGCCGGACACCGGTTCTTCCTCGACACCCCGCCGTCGCGGCTGTCGGCGTTCGAGGAGAACCTCCAGGCGCTCAAGCTCGACCAGGCCGTGATCGACACCACCAAGGAGTCGCTGCACGAGTACGGCACCAGCGACGGCGTGCTGAGGCTGCCCGCGACCCCCAAGCTCGAGGACCTGACCAAGCCGATCTGGGAGCGGGTCATGTCGGGGTCGCTCTCGGTGGACGAGGGGCTCAAGCAGGTCACCGAGCGCGTCACGCCGATGCTCGCGGAGAACGTCTGACCATGGCCGCCTCCCCGCTCGTCCGGCGCGAGGCCCGCCGGTTCCACCTGTTCGCCCTGCCGTGGGCCATCGGCTTCGTCTTCTTCACCGGCGGGCCCATCATCGTGTCGCTGGTGCTCAGCTTCACCCGCTACGAGCTGCTGTCGGCCCCGCAGTGGGTGGGTCTGGACAACTACGTCCAGCTGCTGCGCGACCCCGACTTCTGGGTGGCGACGAGGAACACGGTGTACTTCGGCGCCGCCTCCGCCGCGGCAGGTGTCGTCTACAGCCTCGCCGCGGCGCTGCTGCTCAACATCAAGCTGCGCGGGCAGGCGATCTTCCGCACGATCATCTACATGCCGTCGGTGATCTCCGGCATCGCCACCGCCCTCCTCTGGATCCACGTGCTCCATCCCGACTACGGCCTGGTCAATTACCTGATCGGCATGCTGGGCATGCAGGGGCCCGGGTGGTTGACCGACGCGAGCTGGGCGATCCCCGGTCTGGTCATCATGACGACCTGGACCACCGGCAACGCGATGATCATCTTCCTGGCGGGGTTGCAGGGCGTGCCCGCCTCGCTGTACGAGGCCGCGCACATCGACGGCGCCGGCTGGTGGAGCAGGTTCAGGCACGTGACCGTCCCGATGATGTCACCGGTCATCTTCTTCAACCTGGTCGTGGGGTTCATCGGCAGCCTGCAGGCCTACCAGCTCATCCTGTTCATGACCGACGGAGGGCCGGCCAACTCCACCCTGGTCCTGGGCCTGTACGTCTACCGCTACGCCTTCAAGTACTTCGAGATGGGCTACGCCTCGACGATCGCCTGGGCGCTGTTCTTCCTCGTCATCGTGTTCACCGTGATCCAGTTCGGGCTCGCGCGCCGCTGGGTCCACTACGAGGTCAAGTAGGTCACGAGATGGCAATCAAGGCCCTGCCGGCACAGGCCCGCCCGGTGGAGAACCGGCCCGTGGCCCCCGCCCAGGCCGAGCGGATCCGCCGGATCCAGCGTATGACGGCCTACGCGCTCCTCGTCCTGGCCTCGGCGGCCAGCCTGCTCCCGCTGCTGTGGATGCTCACCACCGCGCTCAAACCGCCCGGAGCCGTGCTGGAGTTTCCGCCGAGGTTCCTCCCCGACGTCTTCACCTGGTCCAACTTCCCCGACGCGTGGATGAGCCTGCCCTTCAACACCTTCCTGGTCAACAGCGTGGTGGTGACCACGCTGTCGATCCTGGGCAATCTCATCTCCTGCATCCTGCCCGCCTACGCCTTCGCGCGGCTGCGCTCGCGGGTGCGCGGCATGGCCTTCGCGCTGATGCTGGGCACGATGATGATCCCCGCGCAGGTGGTCATCGTGCCGAGGTTCCTCCTGTTCTCCAAGCTGGATCTGGTGGACACCTTCTGGCCGCTGTTCCTGCCCAACTTCTTCGGCACCGCGCTGTACATCTTCCTGCTCAGGCAGTTCTTCACCACGATCCCGCAGGAACTGGTGGAGGCGGCGCGCATCGACGGCGCGGGGGAACTGCGGATCCTCTGGCGGATCATGATCCCGCTGTCCAAGCCGGCGATCGCGACCGTGACGCTGCTGTCGTTCGTCGGGGCCTGGGGAGAGTACATCGATCCGCTCATCTACCTGCGCTCGACGGAGAACTACACGATCCCGCTCGGCATCTCGCTGTTCCGCGGCCAGTACGCCGACGACTACAACCTCATGATGGCGGTGTCCATGCTGGCCCTGATCCCGGTCATCGTGGTGTTCCTGGCGGCGCAGAAGTACTTCATCAGGGGCATCATGCTCACCGGCATTGCGGGAAGGTAGGAAACCTCGGCCTGCTTGAGATCACGAAAGTTCGGGCAAGGGCTGTGCGGGATGACGGCGGTGCTGGCTGTCGTGCCGCTCAGCCGGGTCGGCGGGGCGGACCAGCCGATCGAGCCTGATGTGCTCATGAACGACCGAGCCCCAGTCCTGCAGCCCCGCGAGCCTCGCCCTGACCCGCTGGACGTCGGGATGTTCGAGCTCCTCGAAGATCTGCAGCGCGTCGCCCCAGATGAGCCGGGCGGTCTCGCCCTCGCCCAGCTTCTCGTGGCTGTCGCCCAGCCGGGTGAGCGTCCCCGCCACGCTGCACAGGTCCCCCGCGTGCCGGAACAGCTCCAGGCTCTGCCGGTAGCAGTCGATGGCCTGCTCGTGCTGCTGGAGATGATGATGGATGTGGCCCAGGCTGTCCCAGGTCGCTGCCTGGCCGTGCAGGTCACCCGTCAGATACTGCAGGTCGAGCGCCTGCCGGCAGTAGGCGAGGGCCTTGGGATGCTCGCCGAGCAATGTGTGGTGCCAGCCGACCGCGTTGAGCGCCCTCGCCTGCCCGGCCTGATGGTTGGTCCGCTGGTAGAGGTCGAGCGCCTGCTCGGCGTGGCCGAGTGCCTCCCGGTAACGTGCCTGCCGTTCGAGCACTCCCGACATGTTCCCGTGCGTGTGCGCGGCGCCGGTGAGGTCGCCCAGGTCGCCGTAGAGCCGGAGCGCGGACTGGAAATGCCCGAGGGCGTCGTCATAGCGGCTCAGCTTGGTGAGAGCCCACCCGAGGTTGCGGTAGGCGTGCGCCTGTCCGATCCTGTCACCGGTACGGCGGGCGGCCTCCAGGCCCAATTCCTGGAGTCCGGCCTGTTCACGCCATCGACCCTGCCGGTCCAGAAAATCATTTAAAAGCCATGCAAGCTGCCATAAATGCGTGTCGAACCCTGACTGCGCGGCAAGGGAGACGGCCGCCATCAGGACCGGATGCTCGGCCTTGAACCATTCCCACGCCTGCGCGTGGTCGGTCGGCGCCGACAGGACGACCCCGGGCTGGGGCGGCGCCAGGACCAGCGGGTTCTGATGGACGTTGAGCAGCCGGGCCGAGTGGTGTGCGGTGTGCACGTAGTGGTCGAGCAGCCGGTGGAGGGCGGCCTGCCGTCCGGACTCGACCTCGTACGCGCTGGCGAGCTCGGCGGCGTAGGCCCGCAACAGGTCATGGAAGGCGTAGCGGCCATGAGCGTGCTGGGTGAGCAGGTGCGTGCGCGTCAGCTCGGCCAGCAGGGGACGCGTCTGGGTCAGGGACATGCCTATGAGGCTGGCGGCGGCCGGCGCGGTGATCTCGGGGCCGGGGTGGGAACCGAGCAGCCGGAACAGCCGGGCCGTGTCGGCGGTGAGCGCGTGGTACGACCACGAGAACACGGTACGGATCTGGGTCATCGGTTCGCCGCCGTCGAAAACGTCCAGGTAGGCGTCGTCCAGTTCGGCGACCAGAGCGGACAGCGAGACGTCGGGGTTGCTCGCGGCCCGGGACGCCACGATCGCGATGGCCAGGGGAAGTCTCGCGCAGCGGCTGATGATCTCCTCCGCCGCGTCGGCCTCCTCGACCACCCGGTTCGCCCCCAGACGCTTGGCCATCAGCTTGCGGGCGTCCGAGACGGGCAGCAGGTTGAGGAACAGCGGGTGGGCCCCTTCCATCGCCACGAGCCCGGACAGCTGGCTACGGCTGGTCACCAGGACCAGGCCGCCCGGCGAACCCGGCAGGAGCGGACGGACCTGCTCGGAGTCGCGGGCGTTGTCGAGGACGATCAGGACCCGGCGTCCGGCCAGCATGCTCCGGTAGAGACCGGTCTGGGCGGCCAGGCCGGCCGGCACCCGTTCGGCCGGCACGCCCAGCGCCTCCAGAAGGCTCCGCATCGCCTCGGCAGGGCTCACCGGCGATCCGGTCGGGTCGAAACCTCGGAGATTGACGTACAGCTGGCCGTCCGGGAAACGTTTACTGACGTGATGGGCCCAGTGCACGGCCAAGGCGGTTTTCCCCACTCCGGCGGCTCCCGACAACACGGTGACGACGACCGCGGTGGGCTGCTCGCCGGCGGCGGCCAGGATCGCGTCGAGCCGCTCCAGCTCGGGGTCGCGTCCGACGAACCCGTAGACGTCCAGGGGTAGCAGCGCGGGCGACACCGAAGCGGGCTCGGGCGAGGCGTTCAGAACCTGCCGGTGAACCTCGCGGAGGTATTCGCCCGGCTCTATGCCCAGCTCCTCGATCAGCACGCGCCGCAGTTCCTGGTAGACCCGCAGGGCCTCGGCCCGCTGGCCGGAGGCGTTCAGCGCCAGCATGAGCTGGCCGTGGAACCGTTCACGCAACGGGTGGCTGGCGACGAGGAAGCGCAGCTCGCCGACGAGCGAGGCGTGCCGGCTCAGGGCGAGCTCGGCGTCGACGCATTCCTCCATCATCTGGCACCAGGTGTCCTCCCATAACCGGACGTAGTGCGCCCGCAGCACCTCGGAGTCGATGCCGGTCATCGGTTCGCCTCGCCACAGGGCGAGAGCGTCCCGGAGCAGCGCGGACTGCTCGTGCGGGTTCATGGCCGAGGCGGCTTGGGCGGCTCGGGCGCGCAGGCGCTGGACCTGCGCCGTGTCCACGTCGCACTTGTCCACGTTCAGCAGGTAACCACCCGGCTGGGTGAGGAGGACCTGAGACGTCGCGAGGAGCTTGCGCAGGCGCATGACATGGCTGTGCACGGTTTCGCGTGCCGTCAAGGGCGGCTCGCCGTCCCATAGGCAGTCCACGAGGTGTTCGACTGGGACGACCTCGCCGAGGCGGAACGCGAGCGTCGCGAGGATGATTCGTTGTTTCGCGGACGTGACCGGTATCAGCAGGTCCTGGTCGTCGCGGATTTCCAGTGGGCCAAGCAGTTTGATCTTCACCGACTGCCCACCTTTCTCGTGTCATCGAGTTGCCAGCCGGATGCCAGAAACGCATGGCACAATTCAGCTTTTTTGCTGATCAATCACACAATGATCAGCCAAACCGGGCGCGTCAACCGGCCGGATCAATCAGTGCGGCAATTCCTGACAACCGGTGCCACCCAGCTGCCATCCGCCTGCCAGGCGGGGCGGCGACGATCTCGGAGGAACACCGAGAAGCGCCTGTGAGGAGACGACTTTGCGCAGGTTAACCTTAGCCACCGCGGTCGCGGCGGCCCTGCTACCCATGCTCGCCGCGCCGGCGGCAGCCGAGACCGTCGAGGAAGCGCCGACCGTCCCGGTCCAGGAGATCGGCCCCGGCCTCTACTTCCCCCAAACCAACACCTACGAGCTCCACGAAGAGGACGTGGCGGTGGGCGCGATCGGCCGGCGTCACGACGTGACCGTCGTGGACGGCGGCCTGGCCAAGCCGGCGACCGCCCCCGCGTCACGCCCCGAGCTGGGCGTCTTCGGACCGGGCTGGCAGGCCGACTTCCTCGGCGGCACGATCGCCCGCAAGCTGGAGGTCCAGAACGGCGCCATCGTCGTCACCGAGCTGGACGGCGGCGGCTCGACCCGCTACGGCCTGACCAGCAGCGTCTCCTTCCCCTCTGGCGGCGGCGTCCAGAAGTACGACGCCTCGAACGGCTCCAAGATCACGGAGACGACCAAGTGGGACGCGGCGGCCGGAGAGCTGCGCACCACGATCGTGGAGACCATCGCGTCGCAGCTGGCCACGGCGGACGAGGGCGACGACACCTTCGTGAACGACGGCGGCACCCCGTTCACCGCGGCCGAGCTGAGCCCCACCTACACCTGGACCAAGCTCGGCACCCTCCAGGGCGACAACTGGCGTGTCGCCGGTTTCGGCACCACTGCGTTCGGCACGAGCTCGCTGACCTACGACTCCGCCGGACGGATCAGCACCATCAAGGAACCGGCCGTCAGTGAGAAGCCGGAAGAGACGGTGACGCTCCACTACGCGACCACCACGACCGCCACCGCCGGCTCGTTCGGCGACTACGCCGGCCAGGTCAAGGAGATCACGCTCGTCTCCGGCTCCGAGGCGCCGAAGACCGTGGCCAGCTTCGACTACGACCTGTCGGGCTGGCTCCGCGCCACGAGCGACCCCAGCAACGGCACTCCCGCGGAGACGTACGCCTACGACGCGGCGGGCCGCCTGGACCAGATGAGCTCGCTCGACCTGGGCGGATGGGACCTGTCCTTCCCGGCAGGCAGCGCCGCCCCCGCGGCGTCCTCCACCGAGCCCGACCGCCCGAGCGCCGACGATCCCCTCGTCACCGGGCCCGCGTCCGTCGACGGGGCGCTGTCCTCTCCCACCTACTGCACCACCGCCACGCACTGGCTGTGGTACACGAAGCGGGGCTGCTCGTCCTGGGCCGCGCACTACGGCTGGCACAACCCGCAGTTCAAGAACACCCCCACCGGATTCCAGGTCGTCGGCATCAACCACGACCACTGCACGTCGTCGCCGGATCAGCCCCGGTACCTGTTCTGGAAGTTCGACTTCCGGGTGGCCTGTGACATGCACGACTACGGCTACGGCCTGATCGGGAACACCTACAAGGGCTACCGGTGGTACCTCGACCGCAGCAAGAAGTCCCAGGTGGACAACCTGTTCTACACCACGCTCGCCAAGAAGACCTGCCCCAAGTACGCGAAGCTCTCGCGGCCCGGCTGCCTCCAGCTGGCCGCCGTCTACCGGGTCGGAGTGATGCGCGGTAAGCCCAAGAACGGCGCGGACGCGACGAGGACGTCGCGGCCCTAGAGGCAAGTGACCCCGGACCGGATGGCGCGACCGTCATCCGGTCCCTTTCACGGAGGTCCCGGACAGCACGTCTCCGTGACCGCCGGCGCTCCCATCGGGCCGAGCGTGGTGCTGATGGTCATCACCTTGCCCACCTCGCTGCTGATCCTCCTGCCGCGTAAGGCGAATGCTGCCATGAAAAGCTCTCTGTGGTCCTTGGCCATCACTATGGCGTTAACCGTCCCGGCGCTCGTGGGCACCCCGGCCGCCTCGGCGACCCCGACCCCACAACCAACCGACATAGCTACAAAAGCCGTCGATCCCCCCGCCATCGATCCCGTACTGCGCAAGAAGACGACCGACAACCGCAAGGTCCGCGTCAACGTGCTCACCAGGTCCCGGGACCAGCTTCCCGCCGCGGCAGCCGCCGGAACGGCACTGAAGACCTTCTCCCGCCTTCCCGTGGTCACCATGCGGGTCGACGCGGCCGGCCTGGACCGCCTGGCCGCGCAGGCCGGCGTGGTGAGCGTCACCGAGGACGTCCCCGTCCCGCCGGTCCTGGCCGAGAGCATCCCGCTGGTCGGCGCCGACAAGACCAGGGCCGCGGGCCTGACCGGCGCCGGCGGCGCGGTGGCCGTCCTGGACACCGGGGTGGCACGCAGTCATCCCTTCCTCGCCGGCCGGGTGGTCGCCGAAGCCTGCTTCTCTCCCTCCGACGAGGAGTACGGCGCCTCCAGCCTCTGCCCCGACGGTGAGGACGAGCAGGAGGGCGCCGGAGCGGCCGACTCCGACCAGGGGCCGTGCGCGGCCGCCAACCTCGACTGCGACCACGGAACCCACGTGGCCGGCATCGCCGTGGGCAACGGCGCGAACGTCAGCGGAGCCCCGCCGGCCGGCGTGGCCCCCGGCGCTCAGCTGGTCGCGATCCAGGTGTTCAGCAAGTTCGACTCCGAGGACTTCTGCGGTGCGGGCGCCGCGCCGTGCGTGCTGAGCTTCACCAGTTCACAGCTCCTCGGCCTGGAGAAGGTCCTGGAGCTGAAGGAATCCGGCATCCCGATGGTGGCCGCCAACCTGAGCCTCGGCGGCGGCCGGTGGAGCGCGGCCTGCGAGACGGACGTCCGCAAGGAGATCATCGACCTCCTGCTGGAAGCGGGCATAGCCACGGTGGTCGCAGCCGGGAACAACGGGTACGGCGACGCGGTCACCGCCCCCGCGTGCGTCTCCTCGGCGGTCACGGTGGGCAGCACCACCGATGACGACGCCCTCTCCGGCTTCAGCAACCGGGGTCCTCTGCTGGACGTGCTCGCTCCCGGCACCGGGATCCTCTCCTCGGTCCCCGGCGCCAAGTGGGGCACGATGAGCGGCACCTCGATGGCCGCTCCGCATGTGACCGGAGCGCTGGCCGTACTCCGTCAGAAATTCCCCGGCGCCGGCATCGGTGAACTCATCTCCCGGATGACGTCCACGGGCAAGTCGATCACTTACACGACCGCCACCACTCCCAGGCTCAAGCTGGACACCGCCGCCCTCACCCAGCCGACTCCCACGCCCACCCCGACCCCCACCCCTACGCCGACGCCCACCCCGACACCGACGCCGACCGAGCCGGAGACCGGCCAGTGGCCTGACTACTACTCGAGCGCAGCGGACTACAAGATCCCAGACCCGGGTACCGCGGAATCCGCCATCCAGGTGAGCGGTCTGCTCGGGAACGCGCCGGCGTACGTGAACGTCTACGTCTACGTCAAGCACACCTGGGTGGGCGACCTCTCGCTCGACCTGATCAGCCCCGACGGCACGGTCCACTCGATGCAGGGACCCTCTTCCAGCGACGCCGACCAGATCGACGCGGCCTTCCGGGTGGACGCCAGCACCGTGGAGACGCCGAACGGGACCTGGAAGCTCCGCGTCACCGACGGCTGGTCCGGCGACGCCGGTGTCATCGACTTCTGGTCGATGGACTTCCCCTACTACGAGAACTGGGACGACCAAGACATCCCCGACCGCGACGTCGTCGAGTCTCTCATCACGGTCACCGGGTGGTACCCCGGCAACATCCATGACAAGGTGACGGTCTACGCGGACATCCATCACAGCTGGGTGGGCGATCTGAAGCTCGAACTGGTCAGCCCGAACGGCACGGTGTACAAGCTGCGCGCGGCGGACTCCAAGGACAGCGGCGACATCATCCATGAGACCTATCGCGTGGACGCGAGCTCGTCACCGGCGAACGGGACGTGGAAGCTGCGGGTGGAGGACGTCACCGCAGGCGACACGGGTTACATGGACGGGTGGTGGCTCAAGTTCTGATCCCACGGTAGCGGGCTTCTGCCGGGCGGCGCTGTCGCAGCCCGGCAGAAGCCCGCTCCCCCGTGGCGGGCGGGTTGCTGATGAGCGTGGCCCCGTCCAGGACGAGCCACCCCTCATGGGCCAGGATGAGGCTGCATGCCGCCTTGCTGCATGCCGCCCTGGTGCGTGCCGCCTTGCTGCGTGCCGCGGTCGCGAATGCGCTCCAGTGTTTCCTCTCGCTCCCTGACCCCCGGACTCCTGAAGTCAACCCACGACTTCAGTTCCCTCTTCAGCTTCCGCCAATTCTGTTCCCGCACGGTTCTGTCCCGCTGCTCAAACCACTTCCGCATGTGCTCCTTATGGAACTTGCGCCGGGCCTCTCGATCCTCCCGAGCCTGTTGCGTGCATTCGCCGCGGTGGCACGCGCTCATCTTGGGCGTGTCATCGTCGCCGTGTTTCCGATGTCTGCGCCGGTCAGGTGGATCCAGCATGGTCGGGCCGGTGGTGACGGATGACACCGTTATGGACGGTTGTGACATCCGAGCATCGGCCGCGTTCGCCGGCACCGCCGCGGCGCCTCCCGCGATGGCCGCCGACATGGCGACCAGCGCCAACTGCCGTGCGCAGGTGGTCGTGTGCATGCGCCATCACTTCTTCGGTGCCTGGCGGGGAGCCTCTGCCGCACGAGACAGACCAGATTCCGCGCTCAAGGGCCGGCACTCCGCCAGGCGGATATGTGTGGGGACCGCCTTCCGTAACGCGCGGAGACGGCGCCGTCCTCGTGTCGGTCCTCGTACATGAGACCCTGCAGGGCGCCAGGGGTCCACCCCGTAGCCGTCAAAGTTCGGGCATCATGTCGTGGTGCGGCGGAACCCCGGCTGTCGGCCGTGATCGAGAGCCTTGCTAGCGTACGGCGAATGAGCGGGCGTGGAGTTCTTGTCACAGGCGCGTCGAGGGGCATCGGCCGGGCGATCGCGGCGGCGTTCGCCGCGCAGGGCGATCGGGTGGCGATCCACCACCGGGACTCGGCGAAGGAGGCCCAGAGCCTGCTCGAGGAGCTGCCCGGCCAGGGGCACGGCCTCGTGCGGGCCGACCTGGCGGACCCCGAGGCGGTGCGGCGCATGGTGGACGCGGCGGCGCAGGAGCTGGGCGGGATCGACGTGCTGGTGAACAACGCCGGCGTCCTCATCGACCACCCCATCACCGAGACGTCCTACGACGAGTGGCGCACGGCCTGGCAGCGCGTCCTCGACACCAACCTGATCGGCCCGGCCAACGTCACCTGGTGCGCCGTCCGGCACATGCCCGCCGGCGGCCGCGTGATCAACGTCTCCTCGCGCGGCGCCTTCCGCGGCGAGCCGAACAGCCCGGCGTACGGGGCGAGCAAGGCCGGGCTCAACGCGCTGGGCCAGTCACTGGCCATCGCGCTGGCCCCGCGCGGGATCGCGGTGGCCGGGGTGGCGCCCGGGTACGTGGAGACGGACATGACCAACGAGCACCTCAAGTCCCCTCGGGGGGAGGAGATCCGGGCGCAGAGCCCGTTCGGGCGGGTGGCGCGGCCTGACGAGATCGCGGCGGCCGTCGTCTACCTGGCCTCCCCGGCCGCCGAATGGGCAAGCGGCGCCGTGCTCGACCTCAACGGCGCCTCCTACCTGCGCTGACCCCTGGCGTCAGTTCCCGGTATCACCCCCGGGATCAGCGCAGCCGCCGCTCCAGCAGCAGGGCCCCACGGCCGGCGACCAGCGTGGCGCACCACTCGCGCAGGTCCGCCGGCTTCGGCCCGCTCACCGTGCCCTTCTCCTGGCCGGCCTCCAGCAGGTCGGCCCAGTCCAGCAGCGACTCCGCCAGCATGAGCGGCACCCCGCGCCGCTCGTGCACCTCGGCCGCGGCCTCGAAGTGCTCCGCGGCCCGCTGCGGCGAGCCCATCGCCACGCACAGGTGCGCCAGGTAGTGGTGCCCGCAGTGGTGGGCCACCGTGCCGTGCCCGAAGGTCTCCCCGTCGGAGGCCAGCGAGTCGTACAGCTGCCCCGCCAGCTCCGCCCGCCCCAGGCGGGAGGCCGCCACGGCGAGGTTGTCCAGGGCGGGCCGGTGAGCCATGTTGCGGGGCGGCGTCGCGCCCCCGTACGCGAGGATGCGCTCCAGCAGGGGAGCGGCCTCCTCGTCGTCCATCTCGCACAGGTAGCGCAGCACCGCGTGCACCGGGTCCACGCGCGGCGCCTGGGCGGCGCGGCGCAGCCGGTCGCGCAGCTCCCACAGCCGGCCCTGGAGCCGCCGGATCTCGGCGATCTGCTCCGAGAAGATGGCCACGGCCTCCAGGCGGCGGCCGATCTCCGAGCCCAGCCGCATGGCCGACACCGCCTCGGACTCGGCCTGCGCCAGGTCGCCCTGCATCAGCGTCAGGCCGGCCTTGGAGTAGCCGATCAGCCAGTTGAGGTGCGGCTGGGCCAGCCGGTGCGCGAGTTCGTCGGCCTTGTCGAGCAGCACCGCGGCCTTGGCCACGTCGCCGCCGTCGAGCACCGGGGGAGTGCGCTGCACGTACGCGTGGAAGAGCGCCAGGTCGTCGCCCGTGCGGCGGGCCGCCTCCAGCATCTCGTCGCCGTCGCGGTGGCGCTGGTGCAGCGGGTCGGCGGGGATGATCGTGAGGCTGCGCAGCCCGAGCACGCCGGCGAGCGTGCGCGGATCGCCCGACTTGCGGGCCAGGGCCACCGCCTCGTCGCTCAGCGCGAAGCGCCGCTCGCCGTCGGGCGCCCAGATGAGCTCCGAGGCGAGCTTGGCCGCCAGCAGCGCCCTGGTGCTCAGGTCGGTGGAGTCGACCAGCTTGCGCGCCTCGGTCAGCAGCGCGATGCGCTGCTGGTCGGGCGCCGCCGAGATGGTGGAGAAGCCGCGGTCGCCGCCCAGCGCGGCCATGACGATCAGATCGTCGCGCCCGCACTGCCTGGCCAGGTCGGCCGCCTGCGCCAGCGTCTGCCTGGCGTCGGGGTCGCCGGCCAGCCACATCGCCCTGCCGCACTCCACCAGCAGCTCCGCGCGCCGCTCCAGCGTGGCGCCGGGGAAGTCCTGCAGCAGGTCCAGCACCCGCTGGTACCAGGTGACCGCCTCGCGGTGGGCCAGCCCGGCCAGCGCGTGCTGTGCCGCCCGCACGCCCGCCTCGGCCGCGGCGCCGACGCGGGCCGGGTCGCGGCCGTGCTCGGCGGCGGCCGTCAGGTGGGCGGCCACGACGTACGGCCGGGTCTCCATGGCGCGCGGATCCGTCTGGCACAGCGCGTCGGCCACCCGCCCGTGCAGCAGCCCGGCGCGCGGCGCGGAGAGCTTGGCGTAGAGGGCGGTCCTGGTCAGCTCGTGGGAGAACTGGCAGGCCCCGCCGCCCGACATGGTCACCAGGCCCGCGCCCATGGCCTCCTCCACCGCGGCCACGAACCGCGCCTCGTCGAGCCCGAGCCCGAGCCGCAGCTCCGCCGACTCCATGCGCTCGCCGACGGCCAGCAGGTTGACCAGGTCTCTGGCGTCCGGGTGGAGCTGCGCCAGCCGGGCCATGACCATCCGCGTCACCGAGTCGGGCACGGCCAGCGCGTCGAGGTCCTTGCCCGCGGCCAGCTCCCTGACCACCTCGCTGATGAGGAACGCGTTGCCGCCGGTGATCCGGTGCAGCAGCTCGGAGTCGCCCCCGCCGCGCACCTCCGCCAGCGCGTGGGAGACCTCGTCCAGCCCGAAGGAGGGGACCTGGATCATGGTGCCGTCGGCGGTCAGCTTGTGCAGCTCCGGCATGGCGGACTCCACCGGCAGGGGCCGCGAGGTGGCCAGGACCAGCAGCGGCAGGGCATCGGCGTCCCACATGAGGGCGTTGAGCATCTGCAGCGACTCCAGGGTCGCCCACTGCAGGTCGTCGATCACCAGCAGCACCGGCCGTACGGTGGCCAGGCGCTCGATCAGCGTGCGGGCCGCGGCCATCAGGTGGTAGCGCTCGGAGACGGGCTCGGTGGCGGGCGGCACCTCCAGCGACAGCGGGGGAGCGGCCAGCGAGGGCGCGAGGCGGACGAGCTGGCCGCACTGCTGGTCGACCCCGGCACGCAGCAGCAGCGCGGGCGAGGAGCGGGCCAGCCGCTCCACCGCCCCGGCGATCGGCTCGTACGCCTGCCGCGCCGGATCCGTGCACCGCCCAGCCAGCACCGTGAACTGCCGCTTGAGCGCCCGCCTGGCCACCTCGGACGCCAGCCGGGTCTTGCCGACCCCCGGGTCGCCCTGGAGGATCACCAGCCCGCTGCCGAACTCGGCCGCCGCCAGCTGCCCGTCCAGCGCCCGCAGCTGCTCGTTTCTGCCGACGAACGGCAGCACGTGGCCGTCGTCCAGCCACGGGGCCAGCCCGCCCACCTCGTGGTGGTCGGCGGCCTGCCAGTGCAGCTCGTACGTGTGCATCGGCTCGCGCAGCCCCTTGCCCGGCAGCCGCCCCAGATCCTTGAACTCGTGCCGGCTCCGCCCCTGCGCCAGCCGCCGGACGAGATCGGTGCAGAGCACCTGGCCGCCCTCGGCGACGGCGACCAGGCGGGCCGCCTCGACGGTCGGCAGCCCGCTGACGTCGTCGTGGCCCCAGCACACGTCGCCCGCGGCCAGCGCGGCCCTGATGGAGATCTTCTCCTGGGCCCGCTCGTTCTCGTCGCCCACCGCCTGCTCCACCGCGATGATCGCGTCCAGCCCGGCCGTGGCCGAGTCGAAGACGGCCATCAGCCCGTCGCCGAGGCTCTTGGTGAACGTGGCGCCGTTGGCGGTCACCACGGAGCGGAGCAGCTGGTAGAGGCGGCGGAAGACGACGTTGGCGCGTTCCTCGCCGAGCCTGATCCGCATGGCGGTGGAGCTGACCACGTCGGTGAACAGGATCGTCGCCGTGGTCAGCGTGCCTGGCGCGTGGGTGGCGGTCACCTGCGCGGCCCTCCCCGGACAGGCGCTCGCAGTGTCGTGCGCACGGTGCGGCGGATCGCACGCGTCTTCACCGCCGGGCGGGACTGCCTGATCCGCCAGGCGCCGGCCAGCTCCTCGGGGATCCGGAACGCCGCCTGCCCGTCGGAGTGGCGGTCGATCAGGGCGATCACGATCTGCCGCCCGGCCTTGCGCATCAGCCAGCGGACCACGCCGTCGACCGGCCCGGCCAGCTTCGAGTGCCGGTGCGCCGCGCGCGCCACCGTGAACAGGCCCGTGAACCACCAGGCGGGCTTGGGCACCCCGAGCAGCTCGGGCACCCGGTCGGCGCCGTACTTGGCGTCGCGGAAGACCCAGTGCACCAGGCTGCGCGGCAGCTTGCGCCACCCCAGGTGCATGAAGCCCTCCATCTCCTCCAACAGCCTGGCCATCAGCCGGCGGCCCTCGTCGCTGGACTCGTACAGACGGCCCAGGCGCTCGCTGACCGGCTCGACGTCCTCGAGCGTGAGCGGCCGGTCGCGGCAGGCCTCCACGCCCATGAGATGGCCGAACACACTCCAGGTGTAGAGGTGAGCCGCGCGCTGCTCCTCCGACAGCGTCACACCCATGCTCTCCAGAGCCTCCCATGTCACCACGGAGAAGTCGAAGATGGTGGCCAGCAGGAGCTCCTGGTTGACCGGCGGGCCGAACCGCGCGGTGTCCCAGTGGTCAGCGAAGCGTTCGTTGACCAGCGCGCGCACGAACGAGTGCAGGATCCGCAGCCCGATCGCCGTCGTGTGGCCCGGGCGTCCCGGCTCCAGGCTGTTGACGGCCTTGAGCCCCATCACGTCGACCAGCATCTGCCCGGTCTCGGCCACCCGGCGGGTGAGGCCGTGCGTGGCCAGCCGCGAGACACCGGCCAGCACCTTGGCGCTGGACACCTCCACGTACGCCATCGGCAGGCACTTGCAGAACAGTGCGGCCGACTGGTAGAGCCCGTAGTCGGCGAACACGGCCTGCCCCTTGGCCAGCAGCTCGCGGTCGTCGCCCCACTCGGGCAGGTCCGCGGCGAAGTCGATGGCCTCGAAGATGTCCGAGGCGGGCGGCTCGCCAGAGGGGGCCCTGGCCTCCCGCTTGGCCGCCGACAGCTCCTGGATCACCGCCTTCACCAGCTCGAGCGGCCCTGTCCCCGCGGGCTGGTCGTCCAGGTAGCCGGCCACCACCTTGTCGATGTCCGGGTCGGCCTGCTGCCTCAGCTGCCGGAATCTCTCCTCCGGCCAGCGGTCTTGATCGTTCATCTACCCCGTACTCCAGATTTCGGTCAGAGGCCGCCCCGTTTCCGCAGGGCGGCGACATCCAGCAGCGTGATCGTGCGGCCTTTGACGGCGATGAGGTGCCTCGCGACGAGGGACTGCAGCGCCCGGTTGACCGCCGGCCGTGACGCGCCGATCAGCGCGGCGAGGTCGGACTGGGTCAGCCCGGGCAGATCCACCACCCCGTCGGACTGGCCGTGCTTGTCGGCCAGCTGCAGCAGCAGCTTGGCCAGCCGCCCGCCCAGGTCGAGGAAGGCCAGGTCGGCTGCCTGGTCGGTGAGCCTGCGCACCATGTGGCCGAGCATGCGCAGGAACTCGTCGGCCAGCCCCGGATGCTCCCGCATGAGCTCCAGCAGCCGCGCCCTGGGCAGCGCGAACACCCACGCCGGGCGCACCGTCATGATCGACGCCGAGCGTGGCGAGCCGTCCAGCAGCGCCATCTCGCCGAAGGTGTCGCCCCGCCCGAGCATGTTGAGCACGATCTCGTCGCCGTGCTCGGTCGTGAACACGACCTTCACCAGGCCGTCCAGCAGCACGTACAGGGACTCTCCCGGGTCGCCCTGGTGAATGATGATCTGCCCGGACCGGTACCGCCGCGACAACCCGGCCCGCGCCGCGGTCTCGATGCCGCTCTCTCCGAGTACGCGGAACAGCGGGATCTCCGCCAGCACAGAGGCGACCGGCTGGACATCGCGTGGAAACCCGCTCATGCAAGAACTTTAGGCCGCATCCCGCGCACGGGAAGCCGGCGACAAGCGATCTCCAAGGTGTGATGCGGACCACATCTGGACTGTCACGCGCGAGACAGCCCCGGGCGATCACTCGGCGCACCGTAGGTGTGCCGGCCGGTAATGGCGACCCCCCGAGTACCCGGCCAGGCAGGGAGATCGACATGCACCTGGACACCATCGAACGCACCGACACGGCAGCCCTGGTCTCGGCCGCGCAGGACGGCGACGCCGAGGCGTGGGAGCGGCTGGTCGAGGAGTTCAGCCCCATGCTCAAGGCGCGCATCCGCCGGTTCAGGCTCAGCCACGAGGACGCCCAGGACGTGCTCCAGACGACCTGGCTGCTGGCCTGGCAGAACCTCAGGAGCGTGGCGGACGGCCAGCGCATGGCCGGCTGGCTGGCCACGATCGCCTTCCGCGAGTGCCTCAAGCTCAGCAAACGCACGAAGGAGATCTGCACCCCCGACCTCGACACGCTGGGCAGCACGGACGACGTGGACAGGGAGCTGGCCAGGATCTGGCTGGCCGGCACGCTGGAGGAGCTGGTCGAGGAGCTGCCGGCAGCGCAACGGGTCCTGTTCAGGGCGCTCACGGAAACCTCCGAGCCGCACTATGTGGACGTGGCACGCAGGCTGGGCAGGCCGGTCGGAAGCATCGGGCCCACCCGAGCCCGCTGTTTCGCGAAGCTACGCGGCCTCCTTCAGGCGCGCGAGATCACCCGCGACTTCCTGGACTGACTCACTTCGCGGACGGGTCAAGCCGGATCGCCTCCAGGAACGGCTCGAAGTCGAAGTGCGCCATCTCGTACGCGTCCGGGTCGGTCTCCGCCGGATATCGGTAGAGCCGGCGGCCGCCCCGGGCGAGCATGCCGCTGACGGCCTCGGGGACCAGCCCGCGCCGCATCTCCTCGGCGAGGCCGTCGGCGACGTCCTTGGCGAAGGGCACGTCGTAGAGCTCGGCGACGTGCTGGTAGACGCGGAAATAGCTGACGATGAAGCGCATGCGGTCGGGGTAGGACACCCAGTCGGCCACGCCGGCAGTGGACGCCTCCTGGTCCTCGGTGATGAACTCCTCGGCCAGCTTGCGTACCTTCTCGTTCTGGATCGGCGCCCAGACCTTCGCCATGTCCACTCCCGCCGGCGCCGTGAGCGGCCTGCCGACCTTGATGTCACTGAGCGGCGTCTTCACTGCGAACAGGTGGCGGGTGTAGAGCGAGGACCACTTCTCCTCCAGCCGGCGGGTCAGCCAGGGCTGGTCCTCGTGCCGCGCGGCGTACAGGCGGAACCTGGGGAAGGGCCGCCGGGTGACCAGCGAGCGCAGCGACCGCCACGACACCCGCGTCAGCCACCTGACCGGCCGGTAGAGCACCAGCTCCAGCGCCTTCTGCGCGCGGGCCTGCTCGTAGGCGGACAGCGCGATGTTGGCGCCGAACATGAGCTCGGCCCGGGCCTGCGGGTCGGTGGCCTGCCTGGCCTCGACCAGGAGCTGCGCGGCGTCCCTCAGGTAGCGGTCGTCGGCCTCCGACAGCAGGTCGGTCAGGAACTCCGGCGGGTTCGGCGTCAGCTCAGACTCCGGGCTCACCCTCAGATAGCGGTCGGGCGAGTCGTTCCACAGGTTGACGGCCAGGCTGGCGGTCTCCAGGAAGATCGCCCGGTTGGCCAGCGCGAGCCCGAGCTGGTAGCTGGGGCCGAGCAGGGTGAGCAGCGCCGCCCTGAATAACCTCCTGAAGCGGTGGGGCACCCTCATCTTCCGGCTGAAGTCCATGATGAACGGCGAGTCGGGGCCCAGGTCGAGGCTCTCCCCGATGGCCTTGGAGGTCCAGGTGGCGTAGCAGTACCAGTTGGTCGCGTCCTTGCCCAGGTGCTGGGCGAGGTCCCCGGCGACGCGGTGGTAGCTGTAGGCGATGACCATCGCCTCAAGAGCCGGGCTCCGGTCCTTGTACGCGGCGATGCGCAGGACGTCGTCCGCGGTCATCGGAGTGTCGGACATGGGTTCTCCCGTTGGTTCGCCTCGAGGAGATAAGAGCGTCTCCAGCGGCGTCAGATACGTCCGGCGGCCCGCCTTTCCCCCGTGACCGCCAGCCAGGAGCGTAGGGCGCGTGACTTGCGGCGGGCTTGCAGGACGCCGAGCGGTCGCAGGCGCCGCCCCGGGGGCCGCCCGGGGCGGCGCGCCTCATTCCTTGACCACAATCTTGCTGAGCACCACGAACCCGCCGAGCGCCCCCGCGGAGCCGGCGGCGGTCGTGGTGGTGAGGTTGACCACCAGGTCATAGATGCCGGGGGCGAGCTGGCCGCGCATGGGGACGGACGCGGTATATCGGCCCGAGCCAGGGGTGAAGGTCAGCTCCACGGGGGCCGAGGGGTGCCTCGTCTCGCCACCTCCCACCAGGTCGGCGATGATCTCCAAATTCCAGCGGCCCGCCAGCCAGTCGACGAGCTCGCCGGTGACCTCCCAGTTCACGTCCACGGTCCAACCCTCGTTACTCCGTACGACGTCCGTGGGTTGCGCGCCGGGATCGACAACCTGGCTGTGGAGAACGCCGGCTAACTGCTCGGCCGGTACCTTCATCACCTGGAATTCTCCGGTAGCCATTCCGATCTCCTTCTCCGGTGGGAACGTCGTCCCCGTGTGAACGACCAGAGCGGCGACGGAGGCGGCGAAATACGCGTCCGTGTTGTCAATAAATGCCGGGTATTGGGCACGCCGGGCGGCGTCACCGTTCCCTGATGCGCACCATGTCGGGTCCGAGCCCGGCGACCCCGCCGGCGCCCAGCAGCTGAAGGGTGCGTACGAGCTCGGCGCGCAGCAGGTCGAGCACCCGGCGCACGCCGACCTCGCCGCCGGCCATCAGCCCGTACAGGTAGGCCCGGCCGATGAAGCAGGCCCTCGCGCCCAGCGCCACCGCCGCGGCCACGTCGGCCCCGCTGCGCACGCCTCCGTCCAGGAAGACCTCCGTGCGGTCGCCCACGGCGGCCACCACGTGGGGCAGCAGCTCCAGCGGCGTGGGGGAGCGGTCGAGCTGTCGCCCGCCGTGGTTGGACACGACGATGCCGTCCACCCCAACGGCCGCCAGCTCCTTGGCGTCGTCGACCCGCTGCACCCCCTTGACCAGCAGCGGCCCCTGCCACGCCGAACGGATCCACTCCAGGTCGGCGACGGTCACCGAGGGGTCGAACATCAGGTTCGTGATCCCCGCCAGGTCGCCCGGCGCCCCGTCGACTGTGGCGAACCTGAGCGGCTCGCTGGTGAGGAAGTCGAACCACCACGCCGGATGCCGCACGGCCTGCAGCACGCTGCGCCAGCGCAGGGAGGGCGGGACCGTCAGCCCGTGCCGCACGTCGCGCAGCCGCGCGCCGGCCACCGGCACGTCCACGGTCACCACCAGCACGTCCATGCCCGCCTCCCGCGCCAGGGAGAGCGTCTCCAGGTTGCGGGCGCGGTCGCGGACCACGTACAGCTGGAACCAGTTCCACCCGCCGGGCGCCGCGGCGGCCACGCCCGCGGCGGTCGTGGTGCCCATGGTGGACAGCGTGTACGGCACGCCCGCCCGCTCGGCCGCCCGCGCCACGGCCCGCTCGCCCTCGCGGTGCATCATCCTGGTGAACCCGGTGGGCCCCAGCACGACCGGCATCGCGATCCGCCGGCCCAGGATCTCGACGGCGGTCGGGGCCTCGGCGACGTCGCGCAGGACCCGCGGGCTGAACTCCACCCGTTCGAACGCCTCCACTGCCCTGGCCATCGACCGCTCGCCCTCGGCCGCGCCGTCCACGTAGTCGAACACCATGTGCGGGGCGCGTTTCCTGGCGAGCAGGCGGAGGTCGGCGACGTCGGCGGCGGCGGCCACCCGCCGCGCCCTGGAGAGCCGGGGCCGCGCGGGCATCACGGCACGCAGCTCCCGCCATCGGGGCAGGCGCCGGGGCTCCCGCTGGTTCGGCTCGATACCCAGGACGGTACCAAAGGTACGGTTGAGTGGTGATCGACGACTGGACCGCGCCGGCGGGGGAGTCCCCCGCCTCCCTGGCCACGGGGGCGGAGCTGATCGCCCGCTGGTCCGAGCCGCACCGCCGCTACCACACCCTCGACCACCTCGCCGCCGTGCTCTCCGCGGTCTCCCAGCTCGCCGCCGCGGCAGACGATCTCGCGGCCGTACGCCTCGCCGCCTGGTTCCACGACGCCGTCTACGACGGGCGGCCGGGCTGGGACGAGGAGCGCAGCGCCCAGCTCGCCCAGTCCAGGCTGCCCAGGTGCGGCGTGCCCGCCGCACGGGTGGCCGAGGTGGCCAGGCTGGTACGCCTCACCGCCGCCCACGACACGCTGGCCGCAGGGGACCGGAACGGCGCCGTGCTCTGCGACGCCGACCTGGCCGTGCTCGGCCGGCCCGGATATGACGATTACGCGGCCAGGATCCGGCAGGAGTACGCCCACGTGCCCGACGACCTGTTCAGGAAGGGGCGGGCCGAGGTGCTGCGCCGGCTGCTGGCCGTGCCGCGCCTCTACCGGACGGAACGCGCGCGCGAGCTGTGGGAGGAGCGGGCGCGGGCGAACATGTCACGGGAGCTGGCGGCGCTTGCGGCCGGGCGTGGCTAGCGTCGTTTCCTGCGGCGCAGCCCGGAGGCGACCAGCCGTAAGAGCAGCTCCCGCGAGCTGACCGCCTCGGCCCCCAGCTCCACCGCCCGCGCGTGCACGGTCTCCGGCACGTCGTAGTGATCCCGGTCGAACGCCCGCTCCGGCACCCCGAGCCGCGCGGCGAAGTCGTGCAGCTCCTCCAGCGAGCGGTCGCTGACCAGATGCGACCACATCAGGCCACGCGGCCCCGGCCAGTTGGGCGGGTCGATGAGAACGGTCACGACCTCAAGGGTAGGGGCCGTACGCGGTCACGACGTCACAGGCGGGACCTTGCCCTGGATCGCCAGCTCGGCCAGGTCGGAGACCACGACCTCGGCGCCCGCCGCGTGCAGGTCACCCGCGCCGCCGCCTTCCCTGGCCACCGCGACGACCAGCCCGAACCCGCCCTTCCTGCCCGCCTCCACGCCGGGCAGCGCCGCGTCCACCACCGCGACCCTGGCCGCGGGGAGCGCCAGGCGGCGCGCCGCCTCCAGGAAGAGCGCGGGGTCGGGCTTGCCCGGCAGGTTCATCAGCGCCGCGTCGTTGCCGTCCACCAGCAGGTCGAACAGGTGCATCACGCCGGCCGACGAGACGAGCTTGCGGCCGTGCAGGCTGGCGGAGACCGCCGCCGTACGGGCGCCTCGCCGGCGCAGCTCGTGCAGCAGCGCCACCGTGGACGGGAACGCGGCCACCCCGTACTTCTCCACCTGGGCCATGAAGATCTGGTCCTTGGCCAGGCCGAGCCCGTGCACGGTCGCCGCGCCGGGCTCGTCGTCGGGCGAGCCCTCGGGCACCGTGATGCCGCGGGCTCCGAGGAAGGCGCGGATGCCGTCGAGGCGCGGGCGGCCGTCCACGTGGCGCAGATAGTCGTCGCGGATGTCGAACGGCTCCGAGCGCCCGCGCAGGAACGCGTCGAAGACGTGCTTCCAGGCGGCCGCGTGCCCCCGAGCGGTGTCGGTGACCACGCCGTCGGTGTCGAACACGACGGCGTTGATCGAGGTCAGATCGATGACAGGCTCGTTCACATTGCGAACGTAACCTCTCTACCAGGCGACGGGTAGCTCTTTGACTCCGTAGACGATGGCGAGTTCCCTGAACGGCACCTCGCCCGCGACGCGCAGCCCCGGAAAGCGGCGCAGCAGGGCGGGGAAGGCGATGCGCATCTCCATCTGCGCGAGCGGCGCGCCGATGCAGCGGTGGATGCCGTGGCCGAAGGCCATGTGCGAGCCCGCCGTCTCCCTGCCGGGCCGTACCTGGTCCATGTCCTCGCCCAGGGCGGGGTCGCGGTTGGCGCCGGTGAGCGAGCAGAGCACCATCTCGCCCTTCTTGATCGGCACGCCGTGCAGCTCGAGGTCGTCGCGGGCGAAGCGCGGGAAGGCCACCTGGACGACCGTCATGTAGCGCAGCAGCTCCTCGACGACGTCGTTGATGTACCCGTCGACCTCGCGGACCTTGGCGGCCTCCTCGGGGTTGCGCAGCAGCCACAGGGTGCCGAGGGCGAGCATGCTGGTGCTGGTGTCGTGACCGCCGGTCAGCAGCCCGTCGGCCATGCTGGCCAGCGTACGGTCGTCGAGCTCGTCACCGTGCTCGCGCAGCAGCTGCCCGAGCAGCCCCTCGCCCGGGTTCTGCCGCTCCCTCGCGACCAGGTCGGTCAGGTACGTCATGGCGTCGTTGATCGCCTGCAGCGACGCCTCCGGACCGGCGGTGAAGTCGAACCGGTCCTTGCTGATCTTCACGAAGCCGGCGCGCTCGTCGTACGGGACGCCGAGCAGCTCGCAGACCACCAGCGACGGGATCGGCAGCGCGAACTCCTCGAACAGGTCCACCGGGGAGCCCTTGGCCTCGATGCGGTCGAGGCACTCCTCGACCATCGCCTCGATGCGCGGCTCCAGCCTGCGCAGGCGGCGCATGGTGAACTCGGGGGTCAGGTACTTGCGCAGCCGCGTGTGCTCGGGCGGGTCGCGGAACCCCAGGCCGCCCGGGTCCTCCTGGTTGGAGCCCAGGCCGATCACCCCGGCGAAGTCGTTGCTGAAGCGCTCGTGGTCGCCCAGGACGCTCCGAACGTCTTCCCAGCGGGTGATGAGGAACACGGTCTGGCCGCCAGGGATCTCCATGGGGAAGACCGGCTGCTCGGTCCGGATGCGTGCGAGCTCGCCCACGGGGTCGAATCCGTCACGCATGAACTGGACGAGGGGGAACTCATTGTCTGACATCGATATCCGTCCTGCTGGGATACATCACACCATGTCGGGATAAATCCCTGCGTAGATGGTCCCATCAGGAACGGCGGATGTTGCCCTCCGAAAGGACGAATTTCCACCCCACCTTGCGGATGTGTACTCCATGGCAGTGGGTCGCTCTATCCGCCGTGGCCGGCCAGGACCGTGGCCGGCTCGCCGGGCGACGGCTCGCTCCGATGGCGGGTGTGCGGGGGCGGTGCGGCTCCCCGGGGCCGCGTTCCACGCCTCTATCCCTCCCGCCACCCACCCTGTGTCGCGTTGGACGGCGGAGCACGAGCGCCTGATACACCCGTCCGCCCAGGCCGGAACAGCAGTGAAACAGGGGCAAAATGGGGCAGCAGATGTCGTTTGGCGTACAAGGTGGCGACATTCTGCGATGATCTCGTCGCATAGAGCCGGAGTTTGAGCCCTCACGGATAGTGACTGATGCCGACATTTGAGGAAATAGCAGCCTTCGTCACCGAGAAGCCGCTCGCCACCGCTGTCATCGCGCTGCTGAGCCTGGCGGGGCTGGCGCTGGCGTTCCTGGTGATCAGGGTCGCCTGGCGCGCCACCACCTGGTTGTTCGCCCGATACGTCGCCCGTCGTCCCATTGAGGACGTGCTGACCATCGTGGCCGCGTCCATCGCCACCGGTGTGTCCGCGCAGGGCATGTGGCGCTTCTCCGGGGACGTGCTGGGCCTGGACGGGCCGCTGAGGCTGCTGCTGTTCGCGTTCATCGAGGTCGCGATCATCACGAGCGCGGTACGCGCCCGCCGCAACATGCGCGAGAACTTCTCCGCCGGGATCGACGGCATCGCCGTGTGGGCACTGACCTGTCTGACCGCCGTGCTGTCCAGCATGGACGCGCGCAGCCTGCCCGAGGCGGTGTTCAGGCTGGCCGCGCCGCTGGTGGCCGCCTGGCTGTGGGAGCGCGGCATGGCCATCGAACGCCACCGCATCCGCGGCACCGGCCGCATCAACTGGCGCCTGACGCCCGAGCGGCTGCTGGTCAGGATGGGCCTGGCCGAGGTCAGCGACCGTACGGCGAGCGAGGTCGACGCCCACCGCAGGCTGACCCGCGTCGCGCTGGCCGCCAAGCGGGCCAAGGCGCTGCGCGAGGCGGGGGCCTCCGACCGCAAGATGCGCGCCGCGCTGGCCAAGCTCGACAAGGCCATGGACCAGGCCGTCGAGCACACCGGGCTGGCCGTCGACCAGGCCCGCCAGGAGGCGCTCCTGGCCCAGATCGCCGCCCTGTACAACACCACCGCCCTCATCGACGCCGACCCGCGCGTGCCGTGGGAGCCCGAGCCCGAGCAGAACCCGGTGCCCGCCCGCCCGGCGCTGCCGCCCGCCCTGGCCGAGCTCGTCGAGGAGGAGGACGAGGACATCGAGGTGCTCGACACCACCCCGCACGTCGTCGACACCGCCCAGCGGGCGGCGCTGATGCGGAAGGCGCGCGCGTACTGGGACCGCCAGATCGCCAAGGGCATCGTGCCGCGTACGGTGGACATCGCCCAGGAGATCGGCATCTCGCTGGCCACGGCCCGCGAGTATCGTGCCCTGTGGAAGCTCGAGCCGCAGGCACACGCCCTCATCGAGGCGCTGTTCCAGCAGCACGGCATCGTCGACACGGGCGCCTTCCCCGCCATCGCGGACGACGGGAGGGTGCTGACCAAGTCGTAGGGGGAGCACGCTTGCGGGAGCGCACGCTCGAACGCGTCAGGAAACTCCTGGCCAAGGCCGAACGCACGGACAACGAGCACGAGCGCGCGACGTTCATGGCGGCCGCGTCGGCGCTGATGGCCAAGCACGGCATCGACTCGCTCCCCGCGGCGGGCACGAGGCAGACGCCCGGCGACCGGATCGTCACCCTGCCCAACCCGTGGGCCAGGGAGAAGGCCCGCCTGGTGAGCCTGGTGGCGCAGGCGGTGCGGTGCCGTCCCCTGCTCATCGGGCGCGGGGAGGCGGGCGGCCAGCGGGTGCACGTGTTCGGGTTCGCCGCCGACCTGGAGCGGGCCGACCTGCTCGCCACGTCGCTGCTGCTGCAGATGGCGACCGGGCTGGCGCGCGTGCGGGTGCCCGGCGAAGTGACCTCCGTGCGGGCGTACCGGCGGTCGTGGTTGCTGGGGTTCACGGACGAGGTGTACCGGTTGTTGTGCGCGGCGGAGTCCCGGGCCGAGGAGGTCAGCACGGGAGCCGCGCTGGTGCTGGCCGACCGGCGGGCCGAGGTGGAGCGGGTGGTGGCGGCCCGCTACCCGGACATCCGGGTGAGCGTGCCCCGGACCAGCGGTACGGGCTACCGGGACGGAGTGGCGGCCGGCCGCCGCGCCGACCTCGGCCGCACCGGGATGCCCACCGCCACCGCCGCCGAGCTGACCCCAGGCTGAACCCCCGCTCGGCGTGTGCGGCGCGCTACGGCTCCTCGCCCTCGCGGACGCCGCGTGTGCGCGGCCCTCACGGGGGCACGTCGCCGAGGCGCGGGACGGCGGGCGCGGTCAGCCCAGGGAGGCGGAGACCAGGGAGCGGGCCTCTTCCTGGACCTTGGCCAGATGGTCGGGGCCGCGGAACGACTCGGCGTAGATCTTGTAGACGTCCTCCGTCCCAGAAGGCCGCGCGGCGAACCAGGCGCTCTCCGTCGAGACCTTCACCCCGCCGAGCTCCGCCCCGTTGCCGGGCGCCGAGGTCTGCACGGCCGTGATCGGCTCGCCGGCCAGCGACGACGCCGTCACCTGCTTGGCCGACAGCTTCGCGAGCACCGCCTTCTCCTCGCGCGTCGCCGGGGCGTCCACCCGGGCGTACGCGGGCTCCCCGAACCGCTCGACCAGCTCGCGATAGTGCGCGCTCGGCGACTTGCCGGTGACGGCCAGGATCTCCGAGGCGAGCAGCGCCAGGATGATGCCGTCCTTGTCGGTGGACCAGACGGACCCGTCCCGCCGCAGGAACGACGCCCCCGCGCTCTCCTCGCCCCCGAAGCCCAGCGACCCGTCCAGCAGCCCCGGGACGAACCACTTGAAGCCCACAGGAACCTCATAGAGCCGCCGCCCCAACGAGGACGCGACCCGGTCGATGATCTGGCTGCTGACCATGGTCTTGCCCACCCCGGCGTCGGCGGGCCAGCCGTCGCGGTGCGTGTAGAGGTAGGAGATGGCGACGGCGAGGTAGTGGTTGGGGTTCAGGAGGCCGCCGTCGGGGGTGACGACGCCGTGCCGGTCGGCATCGGCGTCGTTTCCGGTGGAAATATCGTATTTATCCCGGTTGGCGATAAGGGAAGCCATCGCGTACGGCGACGAGCAGTCCATCCGGATCTTGCCGTCCCAGTCGAGCGTCATGAACCGCCACGTCGGATCCACCAGCGGGTTGACCACGGTCAGATCGAGCCGGTGTCGCTCGGCGATCTCCCCCCAGTACGCCACACTGGCCCCGCCCAGCGGATCGGCCCCGATCCGCACCCCGGCCGCCCGGATCGCGTCGATGTCCAGCACGGACGGCAGGTCGTCCACGTACATGCCGAGGAAGTCGTAACGCCCCACCACGTCCAGGGCCTTGGCGTACGAGACCCGCAGCACGCTCTCCAGCCCGCTCGCCAGCAGCCGGTTGGCCCGGTCCTGGATCCACGTGGTCGCGTCGGTGTCGGCGGGACCTCCGTGCGGCGGGTTGTACTTGAACCCGCCGTCACCGGGCGGGTTGTGCGACGGCGTGATCACGACGCCGTCCGCGAGGCCCGTGGTGCGCCCCTGGTTGTGCCGCAGGATGGCGTGCGAGACGGCAGGCGTCGGCGTGTAGCCGTCGCGCGTGTCGATCAGCACCTCGACCCCGTTGGCCGCGAGCACCTCCAGCGCCGACACCCGCGCGGGCTCGGAGAGCGCATGAGTGTCGATGCCGAGGAACAGCGGCCCGTCGGTGCCCATCGACCGCCGGTAGTCGCAGATGGCCTGACTGGTCGCCAGGATGTGGTCCTCGTTGAACGCCGTCTTCAGCGACGACCCGCGGTGCCCCGACGTGCCGAACGCCACCCGCTGCCCCGCGTCGCCGGGATCGGGATGCAGGGCGTAATAAGACGTCACGAGCCTGGCGACGTCGACGAGGTCGGCGGGCTGAGCGGGCTGTCCTGCGCGTTCGTGCGTCATAGAGGCCACTTTACAAATCCGGCCCGGCCTGGCGGATGACCGCACGTCGACGTGGGGAGGTACAGTCGCGTCAGTCACTAGAACGGAGTTCTGTTATGCGATTCGGATATTACCTGGCCGAGCAGAAAGGGCCCGACCTGATCGGCGGCTTGCGCGACCAGATCGCCCAGGCGGCGGCGGACGGCTTCACCTCCGCCTGGCTCTCCAACATCTTCGGCCTCGACGCCCTCACCGCCCTGGCCGTCGCCGGCAGCCAGGTGCCCGGCATCGAGCTCGGCACCGCCGTCGTGCCGACCTATCCACGCCATCCGGCCGCCCTGGCCCAGCAGGCCATGACCGCCAACGCCGCCCTCGGCGGGCGCCTCGCGCTCGGCATCGGCCTGTCACACCAGCTGGTCATCGAGGGCATGTACGGCTACAGCTTCGAGCGCCCCTACCGGCACATGAAGGAGTACCTCGACATCCTGCGCCCGCTCAGCAGGGGCGAGCACGTCACGTACGAGGGCGAGACGCTCAAGGCCGACCTGCAGCTCACCACGCCGGGCGCCGGCTTCCCCGTGCTGATCGCCGCCCTCGGCCCGCGCATGCTCAAGCTGGCGGGCGCCGTGGCCGACGGCACCGTCCTGTGGATGACCGGCCCCAGGACGGTCGCCGAGCACATCGCGCCCACCATCAACGCGGCGGCCGCCGAGGCGGGCCGCGAGGCGCCCAGGATCGTCTGCGCGCTGCCCATCTGCGTCACCGACGACCCGGCCGCCGCCGTCGACCGCGCGAACGAGATCTTCGCGGTGTACGGACAGCTCCCCTCCTATCGTGCGATGCTCGACAAGGAAGGCGCGGCCACCCCGGGCGACGTCGCCATCGTCGGCGACGAGGACACCGTGCTGGCCAAGATCGACCAGCTGCGGCAGGCCGGTGTGACCGACTTCGTGGGCTCCGTGTTCGCGGGCAGAGAGCGCACGCGGAACCTTTTGATCGGCGCGGCGAAGGGCTAGCTTCGGCGGGGTGAACCGTGTGCTCCACGGCATAGATGTGTCGGCATGCGCGAGAGCTGGCTCGTCTGCGGCGCCTACCACTTCGCCAGGCCCAAGGGCGATCCCGTGGAGCAGGTGGTGCCACCACATCGAGCGGCACGGCGGCGTACGGCCCTTCGTCCACACCTTCCAGGCGTTCGCGCGCGAAGGGCACTGCGCGGGCCTGGGCGAATAGCCGCTGTGGATCGCCGCTCCCGATCGGCCGCGCGCCCGGCCCATAACGCCGCGGCCCTGGCGAGACTGGACGATCCACCAGTACTCCCACAGCCCGCTCGACCGCAACGTCTTCCACGGGACCAGGCAGGAGCTGACAAAGCTGGGGTTTCACCCGCGATAGCATCGGTGTTCACCAACGAAGCAGCTCCGGTGTCGAGCGCCGGGGCGCGATCAAAGGGAGTCACCGTGTCAGCCGAGCTACGCATCACCCTCGCCGGAGCCGAGCGTGTGGTGGCGGCCGGCACGACGGCCGGCGAGGCGCTCGAAGCCGACGGCCGCACGGTCATCGCGGCCAGGGTCAACGGCGAGCTGCGCGACCTGGCCCACCCGCTGTCCGAGGGCGACGCGGTCGAGCCGGTCGACATCTCCAGCGAGGACGGCAGGGCCATCGTCCGCCACTCCACCGCCCACGTCATGGCGCAGGCGGTGCAGGAGCTGTTCCCCGAGGCCAAGCTGGGCATCGGGCCGCCCGTGGAAAACGGGTTCTACTACGACTTCGACGTCGCCCAGGCGTTTCACCCCGACGATCTCAAGCGCATCGAGAAGCGCATGCGGGAGATCGTCAAGCAGGGGCAGCTGTTCTCCCGCCGGCCCGTGTCCGACGACGAGGCGCGCGAGGAGCTGGCCGCGGAGCCGTACAAGCTGGAGTTGATCGGGCTCAAGGGCGGCGCCGCCGACGAGGAGTCGGTCGAGGTGGGGGCCGGGCAGCTCACCATCTACGACAACCTCGACCCCAAGTCCGGCGAGCTGCAGTGGAAGGACCTGTGCCGCGGCCCGCACGTGCCGTCCACCAGGTCGATCCCGGCGTTCAAGCTCATGCGCTCGGGCGGCGCCTACTGGCGAGGCAGCGAGAAGAACCCGCAGCTCCAGCGCATCTACGGCACCGCCTGGGAGTCCCGCGACAAGCAGGACGAATACCTGAAGCTGCTGGAGGAGGCCGAAAAGCGCGACCACCGCAAGCTGGGCGTGGAGCTCGACCTGTTCAGCTTCCCGCCGGAGCTGGGCAGCGGCCTGCCGATCTTCCATCCCAAGGGCGGGATCATCCGCAAGGAGATGGAAGACTACATGCGGCGGCGGCAGGCCGAGGCGGGCTACGAGTTCGTCAACACGCCGCACATCACCAAGTCGTCGCTGTTCGAGACCTCGGGGCATCTGCCCTGGTATGCCGACGACATGTTCCCGGCCTTCGAGCTGGAGGGCATCGAATACCGGGTCAAGCCGATGAACTGCCCGATGCACAACCTGATCTTCAGGGCGCGCGGGCGGTCCTACCGTGAGCTGCCGCTGCGGCTGTGCGAGTTCGGCTCGGTCTACCGCTACGAGAAGTCCGGTGTGGTGCACGGGCTGACCCGGGTGCGCGGCATGACGCAGGACGACGCGCACATCTACACCACCCGCGAGCAGATGGCCGATGAGATCAAGTCGCTGCTGAGGTTCGTCCTCAGCGTGCTGCGTGACTTCGGCCTGGAGGACTTCTACCTCGAGCTGTCCACCCGCGACGAGTCCGACAAGTTCATCGGCGACCCGGCAGAGTGGGACGAGGCCACCCGGGCGCTGCACCAGGTGGCCACCGAGTCGGGGCTGGAGCTGGTCGACGACCCGGGCGGCGCGGCGTTCTACGGGCCGAAGATCTCCGTGCAGGCCAAGGACGCGATCGGGCGCACCTGGCAGCTGTCCACCATCCAGCTCGACCTCAACCAGCCCAAGCGCTTCGGCCTCGAATACCAGGCGGCGGACGGCAGCCGGCAGACGCCGGTCATGATCCACCGGGCGCTGTTCGGCTCGGTCGAGCGGTTCCTCGGCGTGCTCACCGAGCACTACGCGGGCGCCTTCCCGCCCTGGCTGGCGCCGGTGCAGGTGACGGGCATCCCGATCGCCGACGCGCACGTGCCTTACCTGCAGGATGTGGCCAAGAAGCTGCGCGAGCGCGGCATCCGGATCGAGGTCGACGCCTCCGACGACCGGATGCAGAAGAAGATCCGTAACGCGCAGAAGTCGAAGGTCCCGTTCATGCTGCTGGCGGGCGACGACGACATCGCCAACGGCGCCGTCTCGTTCCGCTTCCGGAACGGGGAGCAGAAGAACGGCGTGCCGGTCGACGAGGCCATTTCCGAGATCGTCAGCGCTGTGGAGCGCCGCGTCCAGGTCTGACCTCTTTTATGAAGAACGGCGGAGCCAGTGGCTCCGCCGTTCTTTTCCTGTCTGGCTTACTTGGCCAGCGGCTGGCCCTGCCTGTCGGTGAACTTACCGACCAGGATCATGATGAAGTCGATCAGCACCCAAATGCCGAAATATGCCGCCTTGGGGAGCTATCGGGGAAATAGGCGGAATGTAATGGCGGGGCGGCCGCCGAAGCGCTTGGCCTCCTGGTGGGCGAAGCCCTCGATCAGGTTGCGGGCGTACGACTCGGGGTCCTCGTCGGTGAGCGCCTCGATGTAGGCGCGGTGCTCCGTGAGCGAGCGCACGCCGCGCTCCAAGCCGTCGGTGACGTCCACGGCGTGGGTGGGGGAGTCGGTGCCCGCCACGGCGACCCAGCGGACGCCGTTCCAGGGCTTGGCGTCCGTGTCCGGAAATATCCACCTATTTCCGGCGTCCCCGGCCGCGTCCAGCACGGCCCGGCCCACGGCGCGGTGGTCCGGCGTGTTCCAGTACGTTCCGCCCCAGGTGTCGTCCGGGTTGAGGGTGATCACCAGCTCGGGCCGGTGCCTGCGGATGGCGGCGGCGATGTCCTTCCTGAGCGCGGTGCCGTACTCGATGACGCCGTCGGCGTGGTCGAGGAACTCCACGTTCGTCACCCCGACGACGGCCGCGCTGGCCCACTCCTCCCGCTCCCGCAACGGCCCGGCCTCGGCCGGCGACAGCGTGTCGATGCCTGCCTCGCCCCTGGTGGCCATCACGTACACGACCTCGCGGCCCTCGTCGGTCCAGGTCGCCACGGCCGCCGCGCAGCCGTACTCGAGGTCGTCGGGGTGGGCGACGATGGCCAGCGCGCGCTGCCAGTCGGTGGGCATGGGCTCGAGTTGATCCGTCATGGCCCCACCCTAGGGGCGTCCTCCAGGGCATGGGAGGGTCCCCGGCGCGGGGCCGGTCCCGGTCAGGGGGTGGCGGGCAGGTCCTCGTCGTCGGGGGCGTCGCGGAAGGGTGGCCGGGGCTCGCCGGGGAGGCGGACGTCGTCGACCGTCACGTTGACCTCCGCGACCCGCATCCCGAGCATGTGGCTGACGTTCCTGGCCACGTTCGTCTTGACCTCAGAGGCGACCTCCAGCACCACGTGGCCGTACTCCACCACGATGGTCACGCTCACCGCCACCTGCCGGTCCTGGATCTGCGCGCTGACGCCCTGGTTGGCGCGCCGGGAGCCGATGCCGATGCGGTCGCGTACGGACTCGAAGGCCCGCGCCAGATCGCCACCCAGGTCGGCGACCCCGGCCACCTCGAGGGCCGCGAGCGCGGCGACCTTCTCGACCACCTCGTCGGCCACCTTGATCCGGCCCTTCACGACGGCGCCGAAGGACGGGGCTTCGGAGTGCGCCGGGGCGGGGTCCGACCCAGTGCCGGTGACCGGGTCCGGCGTGAGGCCATCGGCCGGGTCCGGGGCGAGGCCATCGGCCGGGTCCAAGGAGAGCCCGGCGGCCGGATCCGGGGCGAGGTCGGCGGTCGGGTCCGGGGCGTCGGGGTCGGGTTGTGCGGTCGGTGGGGCGTGGTGCTCGGCTAAAGCGTCGCTCATCGCGGCCTCCTGTAGACGGTGCTTGGGATTGTGCCGGAAGGTCCCCCCGTTTGTCCGTGGTCCTATGCTGCTAGTTATGCACGATCAGGCAGGAGGGGCAGGGGCCCCCGACAACTTCCAGCGTCTGTGGACCCCGCATCGCATGGCCTACATCAAGGGCGAGAACAAACCGACGGGCAACGGCCCCGACGACGGCTGCCCGTTCGACGCGATCCCCAAGATGAGCGACGAGGACGGCCTGATCGTCGCCAGGGGCGAGACGGTCTACGCCGTGCTCAACCTCTACCCGTACAACTCCGGCCACCTGATGGTGGTCCCCTACCGGCACGTGTCCGACTACGACGAGCTGGTGGCGGCCGAGCTGGTCGAGCTGGGGGAGTTCACGCAGAAGTCGCTGCGTGCGCTGCGCAAGGCGAGCGGGGCGCAGGGCTTCAACGTCGGCATGAACCTCGGCCACGTCGCCGGCGCGGGCATCGCCGCGCACCTGCACCAGCACGTGGTGCCGAGGTGGGGCGGCGACACGAACTTCATGCCGGTCGTCGCCCAGACCAAGGTCCTGCCGCAGCTGCTCCGCGACACCCGCCAGCTGCTCGCCGACGCCTGGGACTGATCCCGAGCCGCCACGGCATCGCCGCGCCGCCCGGGCGACCCGCTACGTCGCCATGCCTGCGAAGCTTGGGCGGCCCTACGCCCCAAGCGCCTGCGAAGCTTGAGCGGCCCTGGGCCCCGAGCGCCGCCGCCGTCGCTGGGGAGGGGGCAGCCCATTGGCGGCGTCAGCCCGGAGGTGGCGTCACTTCGTCGCGGGCGTTAAGTCGGTGACGGCGTCGGCGACCTGCTCGCGCTCCCGCGGCAGCGCGCCGATGCCGGTGGCCAGCAGGAGCGGCACGGCGAGTGCCAGCGCCATGGACAGCACGGCCGCGCCCGAGTCGTTGACGAGCATGCCCACCACGCCGCTGACCAGCGTGCCGATCAGCCCGGCACGTAGCGCGGGGGAGTGCTCGAAAGCGGCCGGCACCACCCCGGCCGACGCCTGCTCGGGCCGCAGGATGGCGTACACGAGGAACGCGGCGGCGGCGATCACGATCGGCATCAGGTTGGGGCTGAGCAGGGTGGCCAGCATGGCCTGCAGCTTGCGCAGGATGACGTCGAACGCCTCCCCGCTCAGCACCTGCCCCACGAACCTGCCCAGGTGCGTCTGCTCGTCCGCCGGCTTCAGGTAGTTGATCCACGCGAACGTCATCACGATCACCCCGCCGGCCACGAGGAACGCGCCCAGCTTCACCAGCGAGACCCGCTTGCCCGACAGGATCAGCGCGGTCACCGCGATGCCGGGCACGAACGCGATCACGCCGCCGAAGTCGCTGCCCATCCCGGATCCGCCGAGGATCATCGCGAACGCCCCCAGGACCACGATCGCGGCCAGCCCCACCTTGCCGGGCCACCGGTGCGCGATGGCCGTGGTGGCGAGGAGGGTGCCGGTGGCGAGGAGCGCGAACGGGATGTTGCCCAGCCCGTAGTAGCGGGCGCCGACGTCGGCGCTGTACCCCATCACGCTGTTGAGCTGCAACGTCGTGCCGGTCAGCAGGTCGCCCGCCAGTGTCAGCGCGGTGACCCCGGCCACCACCGCGAGCGGGCCGAGCGGTCTGCGCCGCCACGGCCCCGCGAACGCCACCACCGTGATGGCCGCCGCCCACCCGAGCACCCCGGCGACCAGCTGCGGCAGGCTCGACCATGGCAGCAGGTTGACCAGGTAGCTGGAGACGGGCAGGGAGGCCAGGGCGACGGCCGCGTAACGGATCGGTGCCAGGCCCTTGCGGCGGCGCAGCAGCAGGAACGCGATCAGGTAGAACAGCACCTGCAGCACGGCGACGACCGTGAAGTAGATGCCCTTGACCGAACGGATGGCCTGCGCGGTGGCGTCGGCCCGCTGGAGCCGTTCGAACGTCGCGCCAGGACCGCCGACCTGCAGCGGCACGCCGACCACGGTGCTCGGGACCGGCACGCCGAGCTTGGTCAGCACGGTGGAGGTCAGGTCGGGCAGGATCGAGATGTCCTCGCGGCGGGTGGAGGCCGCGCCGAGCAGATGCCCTTGCGCGCCGGGCTCACGCAGCGCGGCCACCCGCAGGTGGGGTACGGAGCCGTGGTCGGACAGGCCCGCGAGCAGCACCGTCGTGTCGGCGGGCAGGACCGACAGCAGCGCGCCCGCCTTGGCGTCGGCCATCCGCAGCGCCTCACGGCGCTCGGCGGGGCCTAGCGCGTCGGGCACCTTGGGCAGCTTGCCGCTGGTCAGGTAGGGGAGCACCAGATCGTCCACATCCATGGCGATCATCCGGCACTGCTGGAGGTCCGCGGTGCCCACCTGCAGCGGGGACGGGTGGTACCGCTGGACCGCGCCCTGCCGGTCGGCCAGCGCCAGCGCGGCGCCGGGGCCGATCGCGATCGAGCACTGCCCGGCCGCCTTCAGCGACTCGCCCAGGGTGCCCGCGTTGCGCTGCCGGGCGACGTCGATGAGGTAGCGGTAGTCGGGGATGACCGCGCCCGCGCCCTGCTGCTCGGGCCTGGGGGGCGCGCCGCACCAGTAGCCGGCCGCCGACCTGGTGCCCGCCGACACGGTCAGCCACCCGTCGTAGGGGCAGGTCACGCTGCCGACGGTGCGGATGGACAGCGAGCCGATCGCGCTCGACCTGGCCAGCTCCCACAGGTTGGGGGTGTCGGCCTGGGTGATGTCGTTCCAGTGCAAGCCGGACACGCCGATGAGCGCCACCCGGCTCGCGGCATCCTGTCTGGCTTGGGCCGGTCCGGTGAACAGCCCTTGACCGACCAGTACTTGACCGATCAGCACGGCCAGTACGACTAGCGCGCGCCTCACCCCGATGACCTCCCGCGATCGATTGTTCCGTGGCACGGCGGAGCAAGGTCATGTTCCGGCGCCACCAGACCCCGACTACCCTCTCATGCGGCGCATGTATCACGTGCACCGTTTCACTCGTGCGACGGGGCCGGCTCGCTTCGGCAGCGGGGCGGCGGGGCGGTGTACGGGCCGGTCTCGGCGGCTCTGCGGGGCTCGGGCCCCGCCGCCGTCACCGCGTCAGACGCCCTCCACCTTCACCTTGACCGCCTTGCTCTCGTGCTGCAGCCGGTCCAGCGCCGTGACGAGGTAGGTCCCCTCCGACGTGGCCGCGAACGACGGGCTGGTGACGACGGCCACGAGGTTGCGGGCGTCCGTGCCGTGGCAGTCCTTGCCCGACTTCGGCACCTGGTACACCGCGTACGCCCGGGCCCCCTGGGAAGGCGTCCACGACAGCTGGGAGCCGGCGGCCTTCGCCCCGGCGGGGCGGGTGGCCTGCACGCCGACGGGCGGAGCCGGCGCCGCGCCGCCGCGGTCCTTCATCAGGGGCAGCAGGGCGGGACGGGCGTAGTGGGCCTTGGCGACGCGGTCCACCGCGCCGAGGGGGTTCGCGAGCAGGTTCTTGGCGCTGAAGTAGACCTCACCCTTGATCTGCTTGTGATCGCGGTTCACGCCCACTTCGGCGGCCAGTTCGCCCGGCTTCGTCCAGGCGCGGTCGTCCTTGGCCCCCACCCGGTAGAGCCCCTGGCCGATGTACAGCTGCACGTCCGTGCCCTTGACCTCGTCGGCCCACCAGGCCGCCAGGGTGTTGTAGTCGGCCAGCTTGTGGCCGCGCGGCCAGTAGAGCTGGGGCAGGACGTAGTCGACGGTGCCCGACTTGATCCAGGCGCGCGCGTCCGCATAAATCGAGTCGTACGCGGACATGCCCGAAGTGTCGGAGCCGCTTGAGTCGTTCGACTTGTTGCGCCAGATGCCGAAGGGGCTGATCCCGAACTTGACGTAGTCCTTGGTGGCGTGGACGGCCTTGTCCACCTGGGCGACGAGCGTGTTGACGTTGTCGCGCCGCCAGGCGGCGAGCTTCTTGCCGTCGCCGTGCTTGGCGAACGCCGCCGAGTCGTCGAAGGTCTGCCCCGCCTCCGGGTACGGGTAGAAGTAGTCGTCGAAATGCACCCCGTCCACGTCGTACCGGGACACCACGTCGGTGACGACCTTGGTCACGTGGTCGCGCACGGCGGGCAGACCGGGGTTGTAGTAGAGGCGGCCGCCGTACTTGACCGTCCAGTCCGGGTGCCGGCGCGCCGGGTGGCCGGCGGGCAGCTTGGCGGTGTCGGCGCCGTAGGAGGCGCGGTACGGGTTGAACCAGGCGTGGAACTCCATGCCCCGCTTGTGCGCCTCGTCGATGAGGAACGGCATCGGATCCCACCCGGGGTCCTTGCCCGCCTTGCCCGTCAGGTACTGCGTCCACGGCTCCAGCGACGACTTGTAGAGCGCGTCGGAGGCGGGCCGCACCTGGACGAAGACCGCGTTGAAGTTGCGCTTGGCGGCGGCGTCCAGGATCTTCACGTACTCGGCCCGCTGCCGGTCGGGCGAGAGCCCGGCCTTGGAGGGCCAGTCGAGGTTCGTGGTCGTGGCGATCCACAGCCCGCGCAGCTGGCGTTTGGGATAGCGGGCGTCGGCCTTGCAGGCCGCGACGGGGCCGGCGGCGATGGCCGTCTTCTTCTCGCTCGCTGCGGGGCTCTCGCCGGCACCGGGGCCGAAGACGTAGGCGGCGGCGGTCGTGACGACCGCGAGAGCGGCAGCGGCTAGGAGTGGGCGTCCAGTTCGCATAATGCCATTCAGTGTGGCAGCTGCTCCGGCATGCTCGGGACGAAAAATTGAAATCGACTCGTGATGTCAATGTGACAAAAGGACATGGCCGGGCCGGGAGGGAACAATGCCCTCCCGGCTCGCCCGCCTTACTGCATGCCCGAAGCCACCTTGTTCGCGAGGTTCGGCGGCAGCGGCTCGTAGCGCAGGAAGGTCCGCTGGAACGTCCCGGTGCCGTGTGACATGGATCGCAGATCGATGGCGTACCGCGTTATCTCCAGCTCGGGCACCTCGGCCTTGACCAGCGTGCGTCCGGTGCCGACGGGCTCGGTGCCGATCACCCGCCCGCGCCGCGACGACAGGTCGGACATCACCGACCCGACATAGTCGTCGGCCACCAGCACCGACAGCTCGTCCACCGGCTCCAGCAGCAGCGTCGGCACCTTCGACGCCGCCTCCTTGAGCGCGAGCTGCCCGGCGATCTGGAAGGCCATGTCGGAGGAGTCGACCGAGTGGGCCTTGCCGTCGTACAGGGTGACGCGCACGTCCACCATCGGGTAGCCGGCCACGACACCCCGCTCCATCTGGGCCCGCACGCCCTTCTCCACCGACGGGATGAACTGCCGCGGCACCACGCCGCCGACGATCTTGTCCACGAACTCGAACCCGGCGCCCGACGGCAGCGGCTCGACCTCGAGGTGGCAGATCGCGTACTGGCCGTGGCCGCCGGTCTGCTTGACGTTGCGGCCCATCGCCTGGCACTTGCCGCCGAACGTCTCGCGCAGCGGCACCCGCAGCTCCACCCGCTCCACCTCGACGCCGTAGCGCTTGGACAGGCGGTCGAGCAGCACGTCGGTGTGGGCCTCACCCATGCACCACAGCACGAGCTGCTTGGTCTCGGCGTTGTTCTCCAGGCGCAGCGTCGGGTCCTCGGCCACCAGCCTGCCGAGGGCCTGCGACAACTTGTCCTCGTCGGCCTTCGACTTGGCCCTGATCGCCACCGGCAGCAGCGGGTCCGGCATGGCCCATGAGGTCATCAGCAGCGGATGGTCGGCGTCGGACAGCGTGTCGCCCGTCTCGGCGCGCGACAGCTTGGCCACCGCCACGATGTCGCCCGCGACGCCCTTGGCCGCCGGGCGCTGCTGCTTGCCCAGGGGGCAGGTCAGCGCGCCGATGCGCTCGTCCACGTCGTGGTCCTCGTGCCCGCGGTCGGCCAGGCCGTGGCCGGACACGTGCACGGTCATGTCGGGGCGCAGCGTGCCGGAGAAGACGCGTACGAGGCTGATGCGGCCCACGTACGGGTCGCTGGTGGTCTTGACGACCTCGGCCACGAGCGGGCCGTCCGGGTCGCACGTGATGTACTTGATCGGCTTGCCCGACAGGTCGGTGATCTCCGGCATGGGGTGCTCGAGCGGCGACGGGAAGCCCTGCGTCACGATCTCCAGCAGCTCCTCCGCGCCGACGCCGAGCCCGCTGCACAGCACCGGGTAGAAGCTCCCGCGCGCGACGGCCTTCTCCAGGTCCGTCACGAGGATCTTGGTGTCGAGGTGCTCGCCGCCGAGGTATCGCTCCATGAGCGATTCGTCCTCGCTCTCCTGGATGATCCCCTCGATCAGATCGCCGCGGCGCTCCTCGATCTGCGCCGCGTACTCCGCGCCGGGCTCCTTCTCCGTACGCGTGCCCGTGGCGTAGTTGTAGAACTTCTCGGACAGCAGCCCGATCAGCCCGTTGACGTTGCCGTTGGTGATCACCGGGAGGTAGAGCGGCGCGACCCCGTCGCCGAAGACGTCCTGGCAGGTGGCGAGCACCTCGTCGAAGTCGGCCCGCTGATGGTCGATCTTGGTGATCACCACCGCCCGCGGCATGCCGACCTGGGCGCACTCCTCCCACAACATCTGCGTGAGCCCGTCGATCCCGTCGGAGGCCGACACCACGAACAGCGCGGCGTCCGCCGCGCGCAGCCCGGCGCGCAGGTCGCCCACGAAGTCGGCGTAACCGGGAGTGTCGATCAGGTTGACCTTGATGCCGTTGTACACCAGCGGTGCCACGGCGAGGTTGACCGACCGCTGCTGCCGCACCTCGACCTCGTCGAAGTCGCTGACGGTGTTGCCGTCCTCCACGCGTCCCGGGCGCTGGATGGTGCCCGTCGCGGCCAGCAGCTGCTCGACGAGGGTTGTCTTACCCGCTCCTGAGTGGCCGACCAGCACGACATTGCGTATCGCATCCGCCCTGTCGGCCGCGGGTGCCCTGCCCGCGGCTCCCGCGGCGCCGCCTGGGTTCCGTTCTGCCACCTTGGCCTCCTGTGTTCATTGGCCTCACTTCATGAGGCTGGCTCAGTCGCCGGGACCCTCCGCCTTCCCTCATCGCTGGTCGCTACGCTCCTCCGCTCACTCAGGCAGGCGACAGTCCGTGACCGCACCCGCGCGGAAGGTGTCAGAAACCGCATGGACGCGGTGTGTTCACCAAATACCCGTGTGGCGGATATCACAAGGGGGGCGGGGCAAAGAAAGTTGTCAGGCGTTCAATGGCCTACGATCGGACGGCGATGCTCAAACTCCTGCGCCCGGCCATGACCCGGATACTCACCCCGCTGGGCAGAGCCCTCGTCGGCCGCGGGATCGGCCCGAACGCCGTCACGGCGATCGGCACCCTCGGCACGGTGGTGTCAGCCCTGCTCTTCTTCCCCATGGGACAGCTCACCTGGGGCGCCCTCGTGATCACCGTCTTCGTGCTGTTCGACCTGCTCGACGGCGTGGTGGCCCGGCTCGGCGGGAAGGGCGGCTCCACCTGGGGGGCGTTCCTCGACTCGACGCTCGACCGGGTGGCCGACGCGGCCATCTTCGCCGGGCTGATCCTCTACTTCATCTCCAGGCATGACACGCTGATGGCCGCGGTGACGCTGGTGTGCCTGATCGCGGGCACCCTGGTGTCGTACGCCAAGGCCAGGGCGGAGGGGCTCGGGCTGACGGCCGACGTGGGGCTGGCCGAGCGGCCGGAGCGGCTGGTCGTGGCGCTGGTCGCGGCCTGTTTCTCGGGGCTCGGCGTGCCCTACGTCCTGCCTGCGGGGATGTGGCTGCTCGCGGCGGCCAGCGTGATCACCGTGGTGCAGCGTGTGATGGCGGTCTACCAGCAGACGAGGAGAGATGAGCGATAACGCGTCTTTCGCCGATCGCGTCGTGGCCGCGGGCTTCGCGGCCGGCTGGAAGCTCGTGCCGCTGCTGCCCGAGCGCCCGACGGCCGCCGTCTTCCGCTTCCTGGCCGACCGGGTCTGGAGCAGGCGGGGCAAGTCCGTACGGCGGCTGGAGTCCAACCTGGCCAGGGTGACCGGGCTCGAGGCGGGCAGCCGCGAGCTGCGCGAGCTCAGCAGGGCGGGCATGCGCTCGTACTTCCGCTACTTCCACGAGATCTTCCGGCTGCCGTCGATGAGCGTCGAGGAGATCGTGCGCCGCAGCCACGTCATCGGCGCCGAGCACGTCCACTCCAACGTGGCGGCAGGCAGGGGCGTGGTGCTGGCGCTGCCGCACATGGGCAACTGGGACCAGGCCGGCGCGTGGCTGGTGGGCGTGGGCCATCCGTTCGCGACCGTGGCCGAGCGGCTCAAGCCGGAGTCGCTGTTCCGCCGGTACGTGGCCTTCCGCGAGGGGCTCGGCATGGAGGTGCTGCCGCTCACCGGCGGCGACGGGCACAACTTCGCCAAGCTGGCCATCCGGGTGCGCAAGGGCGGCGTGGTGTGCCTGCCCGCCGAGCGCGACCTGACCAAGGGCGGCATCGAGGTGCGCTTCTTCGGCGCGGCCACGAAAGTGCCCGCCGGGCCGCCGCTGCTGGCGGTGCAGACGGGCGCCGCGCTGCTCCCGGCCGTCGTCTACAACGTGGGCGACGACTGGGGCATCCACATCCACGAGGAGATCCCGGTCCCGGCCGAGGGCACCAGGCAGGAGAAGGTCGCGGCGGTGGCCCAGGCGCTGGCCGACGTCTTCGAGAAGGGCATCTCCGAGCATCCGGAGGACTGGCACATGTTGCAGCGGCTCTGGCTGGAAGACCTCCCGCGATGAGAGTCGGCATCGTGTGCCCCTATTCGTGGGACATGCCGGGCGGGGTCAAACAGCACATCGACGACCTGGCCCAGGCGCTGATGGCGCAGGGACACGACGTGTCGGTGATCGCGCCGGCGGCCGACGACGACGAGCTGCCCGCCTACGTGACGGGCGCGGGCCGGGCGGTGCCGGTGCCGTACAACGGGTCCGTGGCCAGGATGTCGTTCGGCTTCCTGTCGGCCGCGCGGGTGCGGCGGTGGGTGCGCACGGGGGAGTTCGACGTGCTGCACATCCATGAGCCGCTGATCCCGAGCTTGGGGGTGCTGGCCTGCTGGGCGGCCAGGGGGCCGATCGTGGCCACGTTCCACGCGTCGTTCACGCGCTCGCGGGCCATCGCGGTGGCCGAGCCGCTGCTGCGCAGCGCGCTGGAGAAGCTGATGGGCCGCATCGCGGTCTCCGACGCGGCCCGCAAGAGCCTGGTCGAGCAGTTCGGCGGCGACGCCGTGCTGATCCCGAACGGCGTCACCGTCTCCCGCTACACCGAGGCCGAGCCCCTCGACGGCTGGGGGCCCGACGGCGCCACGATCGGCTTCCTTGGCCGGATGGACGAGGAGCGCAAGGGGCTGCCGATCCTGCTCGACGCGTTCAAGACGCTGGCCGCCGAGCGGCCCGGGCTGAAGCTGCTGATCGCCGGGCCGGGCGACGCCAAGGACGTGTACGAGCGGGTGCCCAAGGCGTTCCATGACCGGGTGACCGTGCTGGGCATGGTGAGCGAGGCCGACAAGATCCGGGCCTACCACTCGGTCGACGTCTTCTGCGCGCCCAACACGCGAGGTGAGAGCTTCGGCATCGTGCTGGCCGAGGCCATGGCGTCCGGGGCGACGGTGCTGGCCAGCGACATCCCGGCCTTCCGCAAGGTGCTCGGCGACGGGCAGGCGGGCGCGCTGTTCGCCAACGGACAGGCGGCCTCGCTGGCGCGGGAGGCCGCCGCGCTGCTCGACGCGCCGGAGCGCCGGGCCAAGCTGGCCGCCGAGGCGCTGGTGGCGGTGCGGAAGTACGACTGGTCCACGGTGGCGCGGGACGTCGTACGCGTCTACGAGACGGTCACCACGAGCGGCGCCGGGCGCGTGGAGGAAGACCTGTGACGCTGGGATGCGCTGCCGGGCACGCGGAGGATGACCGTTGACCTCGACCATGATCGTGCTGATCGTGGGCATCGTCGTGGTGCTCACGGCCGTCTACATCTCCTGGCGCGCGGGCCGGCTCGACCGCCTGCACATCCGGCTCGAGCTGGCCCAGGAGTCGCTGGACGCCGCGCTGATGCGGCGCAGGGCGGTGGTGCTGGAGCTGGCCGGATCGCGCCTGCTCGACCCCGCCACCTCCCTGGTGCTGGCCGCCGCCGCGCACGAGGCCAGGACGGCGGGGCCCGAGGAGCGCGAGCACGCCGAGAGCGACCTGTCGCGGGCCCTGCGCGCCGCCGTGGACCAGGAGCGGTTCAGGGAGAAGCTGTCGGAGTCGCCCGGCGGCGGCGACCTGCTGGAGGAGCTCGACACCGCCGTGGCCAAGGTGGTCTACTCGCGCCGCTTCTACAACAACGCGGTGGCGGTCACCCGTACGGCACAGCGGCGCTGGCTCGCCAGGACCCTGCGCCTGGCGGGGCATACGGAATATCCGCAATTCTTCGAGATTGATGACAATCCGCCGGCGACTATGGCAACTGAATGACCTGATTTGAGGAAGCCAGTAAGCTTCATCCCGTTTTCTGGGCTGAAGCAAGGAGTGTTGCACGTGCGGCTACCCCGGATGATCACGGTCACACTGGCCGGCGCGGCCGTGCTGCTGCCCGTAGCGGCCTGCTCCTCGGACGAGCCGGCGCCGGGCAAGGCGCCCCAGGCCGCGACGGTGGCGCCCAGCGAGGAGCCCACGGAGCCGGTCAAGGGGCACCCCTTCACCGGCCAGCCGTACGACGCGCTGAAGCCGGTGCTGGCGGTGAAGATCGAGAACACCGCGGCAGGCAAGCCGCAGCTCGGGCTGAAGAGCGCGGACATCGTCTACATCGAGCAGGTCGAGGCGGGTCTGACCAGGCTCATGGCGATCTTCTCTTCCAAGCTGCCCGCCAAGGTGGGTCCCGTCCGCAGCGCCCGCATCTCCGACCTGCACATCACGCCGCAGTTCGGCAAGCCGGCCTTCGCCTACTCGGGCGTGCAGACCAAGATGCTGCCGTTCGTGGCCGAGGCGTCGCTGTTCGACGTGGGTGACACGCGCAACCCTGGCGCGTTCTTCCGCCAGCCCGGCCGCCTCGCCCCCTACAACCTGTTCGCCAACACCAAGCAGCTCCTGGCCAAGGCGCCCAAGGCGAGCAAGGCCAAGGACATCGGCTTCACCTTCGGCGACGCCCCGGCCGAGGGCGGCGTGGACAAGAAGGCGTACACGGTCAAGTGGCCCGCGGCGCGCTTCACCTTCGCCTGGTCGGAGGCGAAGAAGCAGTGGCTGATCTGGCAGGACGGCAAGAAGGACATGGCGGCGGAGGGCGGCCAGCTCGGCGCGCCCACGATCGTCATCCAGTACACCAAGACCGAGCGCTCGCAGTTCCACGACAAGAACGACAGCTACACGCCGCTCGTGCACAGCACGGGCAAGGGCAAGGCGATCGTGCTGCGCGACGGCAAGGCGTACAAGGCGAACTGGGAGCGGGAATCAGAAGAGGACGGCACGACGTTCACCACCGAGAGCGGCGAGCCGATGAACTTCGCGCCCGGCCAGGTCTGGGTGGCGCTCGCCAGCCGCAAGCCTGTCATCCCCTAGGTCGCTCTTGTCGGACAACACGTCCAAGTAAGGCGATAAATCCTGACATCTTGGCATGTCGGGGGTGGGGTCCTTCAGGACCTACCATGGGGTTGATAACTTACCGACCAGCCGTGAGAGCCGTGAGGATGACCGTGTCCACCAGCACGCCTGAAAGCACCCCCGTCACCGGAACCGCCCGTGTCAAGCGTGGCATGGCCGAGATGCTCAAGGGCGGCGTCATCATGGACGTCGTCACCCCTGAGCAGGCCAAGATCGCTGAGGACGCCGGCGCGGTCGCCGTGATGGCCCTCGAGCGTGTGCCCGCCGACATCCGCGCGCAGGGCGGCGTGTCCCGGATGAGCGACCCCGACATGATCGACGGCATCATCAACGCCGTGTCGATCCCCGTGATGGCCAAGGCCCGCATCGGCCACTTCGTCGAGGCCAAGGTCCTGCAGGCGCTCGGTGTGGACTATGTGGACGAGTCGGAGGTGCTGACCCCCGCCGACTACGCCAACCACATCGACAAGTGGCAGTTCACCGTGCCGTTCGTGTGCGGGGCCACCAACCTGGGCGAGGCCATGCGCCGCATCACCGAGGGCGCGGCGATGATCCGCTCCAAGGGCGAGGCGGGCACCGGCGACGTCTCCAACGCCGTCACCCACATGCGGACGATCCGCGCCGAGATCAAGCGCCTCACCTCGCTGCCCGAGGACGAGCTGTACGTCGCCGCCAAGGAGCTGCAGGCCCCGTACGAGCTGGTCGTGGAGGTCGCCAAGACCGGCAAGCTGCCGGTCGTGCTGTTCACCGCGGGCGGCATCGCCACCCCGGCGGACGCGGCGATGATGATGCAGCTCGGTGCCGAGGGCGTGTTCGTGGGCTCGGGCATCTTCAAGTCGGGCGACCCGGCCAAGCGCGCCGCGGCCATCGTCAAGGCCACCACCTTCTACGACGACCCCGACGTCATCGCCAAGGTCTCGCGCGGCCTGGGCGAGGCCATGGTCGGCATCAACGTCGACGAGATCCCGCAGCCGCACCGGCTGGCAGAGCGCGGCTGGTAACCGGCGCGTCGTTGCAGGTCACCCGGCCTGTCCACGTGACATGATCACATGCGGCGGGACGCGTTCCGCGGCTCGCCGCAGGTAGTGGGGCCTGCCTTACGGCAGGCAGGGGTGCAGCATCACAGAGCGACGGTGAAAATTGCCGGAAGAGGCGACATCCACGAAGGATGTCGCCTTTTTCGTGTTGTGTGATGTTCATCGAACGGTCATGATCTTCAGCAAAGCTACCTGTCATCCCCCTCACCCTCGAGCGTCACAGGAGCAACATGGGCAAGCTGAACCGCCGGCACTTCCTCGTCACGGGGTTAGCCGCAGGCGCCGCCGTCACCATCCCCGCCACCGCCGCGCACGCCACCGCCTCCCGCGATCTGAGCACCGACCCCTTCACCCTCGGTGTCGCCTCCGGAGACCCCGACCACGAGGGCTTCGTCCTGTGGACCAGGCTCGCCCAGCAGCCGCTCGCCGAGGATGGGTTCGGCGGCATGCCGCAGCGGCCGTTCCCGGTGCAGTGGCAGGTGTACGCCGACGAGCAGTGCCGCCGCGTCGTCCGGTCCGGCGTCAGCGTGGCCACTCCTGAATGGGGCCACAGCGTGCACGTCGAGGTCGACCGGCTCAGCTCCGACCGCGACTACTGGTACCGCTTCCGCGTGGGCAAGTACGTCTCGCCGGTCGGGCGCGCCCGCACCGCCCCGCACCCCCTCTCGTACGGCAGCCCGCTGGCCATGGCGTTCGTCTCGTGCGCCCAGTACGAGCACGGCTACTTCACCTCGTACCGCAGGCTGGCCGAGGAGCACCCGGACCTAGTCCTGCACCTGGGCGACTACCAGTACGAGTACACCAAGGACACCTACAACATCCCCGGCGGCAACGTCCGCGACCACGAGGGCCCCGAGACGGAGACCCTGGCGAACTACCGCCAGCGCCACGCCCAGTACAAGGCCGACCCCGACCTGCAGGCGGCGCATGCCGCCGCGCCGTGGCTGGTGGTGTGGGACGACCACGAGATCGACAACAACTGGGCCGACGAGATCCCCGAGAAGCCCGAGGTCCCGCAGCCGAACTTCCTGGCCAGGCGCGAGGCCGCCTTCCGCGCCTACTACGAGAACATGCCGCTGCGCCGCACCTCCATCCCGCGCGGCATCGACATGCAGCTCTACCGGCGCATCCGGTGGGGGCGGCTGGCCACGTTCCACATGCTCGACACCCGGCAGTACCGCGACGACCAGGGCTGTGGCGACGGGTACAAGGACTGCCCGGCCTCCGTGGACCCGGCGCGCTCGATCACGGGGGCGGAGCAGGAGGCGTGGCTGCTGGACGGCTTCCACAAGTCGCGGGCGCAGTGGGACATCCTCGGCCAGCAGGTGTTCTTCGCCCAGCGTGACAACAACGCCGGTCCCGCCAAGGTCACCAGCCAAGACGCCTGGGACGGCTACGTGGCCTCCCGCCGGCGCATCACGCAGGGCTGGGTGGACGCCGAGGTGCGCAACGCGGTCGTGCTGACCGGCGACGTGCACGCGCACTGGGCCAGCGACCTCAAGCTGGACTACGACGACCCGACCGGGCCCTCGGTGGGCTCGGAGCTGGTGGCCACCTCGATCTCGACCGGCGGCGACGGCGTGGACTCGGACCCGGCCACGCATCCGTTCCTGAAGATCAACCCGCATCTGAAGTTCTACAACAACCAGCGCGGCTACGTGCTGACCAAGATCGATCGAGAGCTTCTGACGGCGGACTTCAGGGTGGTGCCGCGGGTGCAGACGCCCGGGGCCGAGGTCTACACGCGGGCCACGTTCGTCGTGGAGGACCGGGTGCCGGGGGTGCAGCAGACGTACCTGCGCCCGCTGGACCCGGCGCTGCGCGCCGCGCAGGAGATGACGGTGGAGGACACGGTCCGCTGGGAGACCGAGCGCCCGTAAGCTCCGCAAGGGCGGCATCCCGCGAAGGGGTGCCGCCCTTTCTTCATCGGGAATATTGGCCAAGCTAAGTTAGTTCGGCTAAGCATGAGGGACGATCCCGCCCGCCTGGCCGAGCAGGTCTCCACGGTGCTGCGCCATCTGGTGCTCCTGCTCCGGCGCACCGTCGCCGGCCAGCCCGTCACCAGCCAGCAGTACGCCGTGCTCGGCTCGCTCGAACACCGCCCGCGCCGCATGACCGAGCTGGCCGAGGAGCACGCCGTCCAGCTCCCCACCATGACCGTGCAGATCAACCGGCTGGAGGACGCCGGCCTGGTGGCACGCGGCTCCGACCCGGCCGACGCGCGGGTCAGGACGGTCGAGCTGACCGGCGAGGGCCGCGACCGGCTGCTCGCCGTGCGGCGGGCCAGGATCGCCCATCTCAGCCAGGAACTGGCCGCCCTCACCGACGACGAGCGCGCCGCGCTAGCGGCGGCGCTGCCGGTCCTGGCCAAGCTCGGCAGCAACCCCCGGTAAGGAGCACCATGCAATCCGGCGGCGGAATCCTTCGCCAGCCCATGTCCGTCTGGGCCACCGCGTTCGCCGCGGTCGTGGCCTTCATGGGCATCGGTCTCGTCGACCCCATCCTCCCCTCCATCGCCCAAGGGCTGAAGGCCACGCCCAGCCAGGTCTCGCTGCTGTTCACCAGCTACTTCCTGGTGACGGCGGCAGCCATGCTGATCACCGGCTGGGTCTCCAGCCGGATCGGCGGCAAGCGGACGCTGCTGGCCGGGCTGGCACTGGTGATCGTGTTCGCCGCGCTCGCCGGCACCTCCACCAGCGTCGCCGAGCTCGTCGGCTTCCGCGCGGGCTGGGGCCTCGGCAACGCCCTGTTCGTGGCCACCGCGCTGGCGGTCATCGTGGGCGCGGCCAGCGGCGGCGCGGAGTCGGCGATCGTCCTGTACGAGGCCGCGCTCGGCCTGGGCATCTCCGCCGGCCCCCTGGTGGGCGCCCTGCTCGGCGACTGGAACTGGCGGGCCCCGTTCTTCGGCACCGCCACCCTCATGGCCGCCGGCTTCGTACTGATCGTCACCCTGCTCAAGGCGCCGCCCAAGCCGGCGGCCAGGACCAGCCTCACCGCCCCCCTCAGGGCGCTCGCGCACGGCGGGCTGTCCACCACGGCCTTCACCGCGCTCTTCTACAACTTCGCGTTCTTCACGGTGCTGGCCTTCACGCCGTTCATCCTGAACATGTCCCCCTACGGCATCGGCGCCGTCTTCTTCGGCTGGGGCGTCTGCGTGGCGCTGTCCTCGGTGTTCGCCGCGCCGCCGCTGCAGCGCAAGATCGGCTCGGTGAACGTGCTCCACCTCGCGCTGGCGCTGCTCGCCGTGTCCCAGATCGGCATCGCGCTGTCGGGACACGCCGGGATCATCGTGTTCACCGTCCTGTCCGGCATCCCCATAGGCCTGAACAACACCGTCTTCACCGAGTCGGCCATGGAGGTCTCCGACGCGCCCAGGCCCGTCGCCTCCGCCGGCTACAACTTCGTGCGCTGGATGGGCGGCGCGCTGGCCCCGTTCATCGCCACCAAGCTGGGCGAGGAGGTCGGCGTCGCGGTCCCGTACGCGCTCGGCGCCGCGTGCTGCCTCGCCGGCATGGCCCTCCTCCACGTCCGGCGCCACCACCTGCGCGTCCTGACCCGGGTGGACGCCGACCACACGCTGCGGGACGCCGTGGCTCCTGCTGGCTAGCATTTACTGACATGGTGGGACCTGCCGTGTTACTCGTGGCCGGCCTGCTCGCCGCGCCCACACGGGCCGAGCTGTCCGTGATGACGTGGAACGTCTGCGCGGGCACCAACTCGGAGTGCCCCCTCTACCGCGCAGGCGCGCTCGAACTGGCGCAGAGCATCGGCGGCTACGCGATCGCGAACGGCCCCCCTGACGTGATCTTCCTGCAGGAGTTCTGCACGGGCGCGGCCGGCACGCTGGAACTCTGGCTCGAACAGCGCACCGGACGGAGCTGGACCATCGGCTCATGGGGCCTGACCTCCCTTGACGGCACCCCGTACGCCTGCCACCCCGACCGCCTCGGCCGCCCGCGCGGCGCGCAGAGCATCGCGGTCGCCGTGGCGGGTGACGCCGCCACCTTCGAGACCCACCCGCTGCCCGCCCCGCCCTGGTACGTCACGCGCGCCGCCCTCTGCGCCATCATCCCCGCCAAGAAGGTGCGCGCCTGCGGCACCCACCTGTCCTCCGGCCGGGCCGACGACGACCGCCAGCCCGGTGCCCCCTACCGGACCAGGCAGATCAGGCGGCTGCTCGAGATCGCGGCCAAGCCGGGACACCGGGCGATCCTCGGCGGCGACCTCAACGTGGCGCCTCCGGACAGCGAATACGGCAGCGCCGCCGGCCGCCGGGCCGTCGCGCCGCTCTACCGGAGGTACCAGGAATGCGACCAGCGCGGCGCGCGGCGCACCGGACGGTGGACCAGGGAGGGCAAGAAGCTCGACTACCTGTTCGCCCCCAAGGGCACGGTGCGGGGCTGCCGCGTCGCGCAGGACGTGAAGCTGTCCGACCACAAGCCCGTCCACGTCAAAGTGGTCCTCTAGGCGTGGACTGCGGCGGGCGCTGAAGGAAGATCCCAGGCCATCCTGGTGTTGAATGGTCGGAACCCGCACCCAGACGGAAGGATCGACTGTGCCCACGATCGGTGTACTCGCTCTCCAGGGAGACGTGCGCGAGCATGTGCGCATGCTTCAGGAGGCAGGCGCGTCGGCGACCGCCGTGCGCAGGCCGGCGGAGCTGGAGGCGGTCGACGGTCTGGTCGTCCCCGGCGGGGAGTCGACCACCATGTGGAAGCTCGCCGAGACCTTCGACATGCTGGAGCCGCTGCGGATGCGGATCAAGGAAGGCATGCCCGCCTACGGCTCCTGCGCCGGCATGATCATGCTGGCCGACAGGATCGAGGACGGCATCGCCGGCCAGCAGACCATCGGCGGCATCGACATGGTGGTCAGGCGCAACGCGTTCGGCCGCCAGGTCGACTCGTTCGAGTCCGACCTGGACTTCGCGGGGGAGCGGGTGCACGCGGTGTTCATCCGCGCGCCCTGGGTCGAGTCCGTCGGCGGCGATGTCGAAGTGCTGGGCCGGTGCGAGCCTGGGGATAGGATCGTCGCGGTCCGTCAAGGGCCGCTGCTCGCGACGTCGTTCCATCCCGAGCTGACCGGGGACACGCGCGTGCACCGTTACTTCGTAGACATGGTGAGGGAGCTCTAGGTAATGTCCGGCCACTCCAAATGGGCGACGACGAAGCACAAGAAGGCCGCACTCGACGCCAAGCGCGGCAAGCTGTTCGCGAAGCTCATCAAGAACATCGAGGTGGCGGCACGGACCGGTGGCCCTGACCCGGACGCCAACCCCACCCTCTTCGACGCCATCTTCAAGGCGAAGAAGAACTCCGTGCCCAACGACAACATCGAGCGCGCCCGCAAGCGCGGCGGCGGCCTCGAGGCCGGTGGCGCCGACTGGCAGACGATCATGTATGAGGGCTACGCGCCCGGCGGCGTCGCGGTGCTCATCGAGTGCCTCACCGACAACCGCAACCGCGCCGCCTCCGAGGTACGCGTGGCGCTGACCCGCAACGGCGGCTCGCTGGCCGACCCGGGCTCGGTCTCCTACATGTTCAACCGCAAGGGTGTCGTGATCGTCCCCAAGAACGGGCTCGACGAGGACACCGTGCTGATGGCCGTGCTCGACGCGGGCGCCGAGGAGGTCAATGACATCGGCGACTCGTTCGAGGTCGTCTGCGAGGCCGGCGACCTCGTGCCGGTGCGCAAGGCCCTGCAGGACGCCGGGATCGACTACGACTCGGCGGAGTCGAGCTTCCTGCCGACGATGAGCGTGGCGCTGGACGAGGAGGGGGCCAAGAAGGTCTTCCGCCTCATCGACGCGCTGGAGGACAGCGACGACGTGCAGAACGTCTTCGCCAACTTCGACGTCTCCGACGAGGTGCTGGCGGCGCTGGACTAGCGCGGCAGGCTCGTGGCGGGCTCGGCTCGGCGCCGGGCCCTTTGCTCGTGCGTGCGCCGTTCACCGGCTCTGCACGAGGGGCTTCCGGCCGGGCCCGGCCGGCTCCGGAGCGCTCTCCGGGTGCGCGAAAGGGGCGGGGCAGCGTAGGGTCGGGCGACGTGACTCCCCCCACCACCACTACACAGGCACCTCATCGGGCGCTCGGCTGGCTGCTGGCCGTGCCGGCGCTGTTCGGCACCCTCATCACGCTCGTCCTGCCGACCGTGCAGACGATCTGGCTCAGCCTCCAGAGCGGCGGCGTCCTGCGGGAAAGCTCCTTCGTGGGGATGGACAACTACCACGAGCTGGCCAGGCGCGGCGAGGTCTGGCGGGCGCTGTGGTTCACGTTGTCGCTGACCGTGGTGCCGTTGCTGGTGGCCGTGGTGGTGGCGCCGCTGCTGGCGCTGGCGCTCGAGCGGGCGGGCACGTGGCCGAGGCGGGCCGGGCGGATCGCGCTGTCGCTGGCCGTCGTGACGTTCTCGCCCGTGGGGGTGGCGGCGGCCTGGATGCGCGGGCTCATGCCGGACGCCCCGGGCCTGGCCGGCCTGGCCCAAGAGCTGCGCGAGCCGGCGAGCGCCCCTGGAGCGCTCCGGCTGATCGTCGCGGCCGCCACGTTCGGGGTGGTGTGCGCTCTGGCGGTCATGGCGTTCCTGCCCGCCCTGCGCGCCGGCTCCGTCCCATCCGGCGGCTCCGTCTCATCCGGCGGCTCCGTCCCACATGCCGCCGGCGGGGCCGATCCGAGCGGGGGCGCTCTTCCTCCCGGCGCCCCCGGGCAGCGCGGTGGTGCGGTGGCGCCCGCGATGCTCGTGGTGGGGGCGCTCCTGGTGATCACCATGCTCGCCGTCGGGCTCCAGGCCTTCTCGATAGGGCTGACGCTCACCAGGGGAGGCCCTGAGCGCTCCACAGAGACGCTCGCGGGCCTCGAGTACGACCTCGCCTTCAGAATGGCCCAGTTCGGCCCTGGCGCGGCCGTTGCGACGCTCACAGGGGTGATCCTTGGCGTGCTGGGCATCATCGCGACCGTCATCGCGGCGGCCTCGCGGCTGAGCATCACGCTGACCCCGCGCGTCACGCGGGAAGACGGGGGAGAGGCGGCGGCCGAGCGCAGGCCCGGCGCCGCCGGCCTGGCCGTCGGGGTGACGGCGCTGATCGTCTTCGTGGCCGTGGCCCTCGTGTGCGCCTGGCCGTGGATCGACGGCGTGCTCGCCTCGCCCGACTCCGCGGCGGGCGCCCTCCGCGCCCAGGTGAACACCTGGGTGCCCGCGATCGCCGGAGCGATCATCTCGGTCGGCGTCGCCTACCTGGCCGCGCTCGGCATCGGCGGCCTGCGGCCGCTCGGGCGCGGGAGCGAGTGGCTGCTGCTGGCGTTCGCGCCGTGGCTGTTCGTCGGCCCCGGCCCGCTCGGCGTCGCGAACTGGCAGAACGTCCGCAACATGGGCCTCATCGACTCCTTCCTGGCTCTCTTCCCGCCCCTCCTGGTCAGCGTCCCCGCCCTGCTGGTGCTCACCCTGCTGTGCAAGGGGCTGGCGGAGCGCACCGACAAGGACTTCTTCAGCGGCGTCTTCCTCCCGTCGCTGCCCATGGCGGGCATCCTCGCCGGGGCCGTCGCCCTGGTGAACGCGCAGGACCTCCTCTGGCCGCTGCTGGTGGCCCAGAAGCCCACCCTGTACACCGCGCCGGTCGCGCAGGTGGCCCAGCTCAGCGGCTTCTCCGGCACCGGACCGGACGTCGGCGCCGCCACGCCGCTCCTCGTCGTTGCCGTCGCGCTGATCGCGGTCGTGGCCGCCCAGCTGCTCTATCTGGACAGGCTCGCCCTCACGACAAATGGTTCGCGACCGCGTACCCCCGCTGCATAGGTTGTCGTTTCGTGGAAATTCGCGACCTGACTCCTGAGGATCTGGACGACGTCCTCGACATCCGCAAGCGCTCGTTCGGCCCGCTGGCCGCGGGCGACGCCGACAGGTGGCGCCAGGCGGTGTTCCCGGCGCTCGGCGAGGGCCGCTACCTGGGGGCCTTCGACGGCTCCAGGCTCGCCGGCGCGGCCCGGCTGCGCCAGTTCACGCAGTGGTGGCACGGCAAGCCGCAGCCGATGGCGGGGATCCAGGGGGTCACCATCAACCCCGAGGACCGCGGCCGCGGCATGGGCACCCGGCTCATGCGTGCCGTCGTCGAACGGGCCGCCGCGCTCGGCGACGCGGTCTCCGCTCTCTATCCGGCGACAACGCCCCTCTACCGCTCGGTCGGCTACGAGCACGCCGGAGCCCAGCACAACGTGACGCTCCCCGCCGAGGCGTTGCGCCAGATCAGACCGTCCGGGCAGGTCAAGCTGCGCAGGATGGGACCGGGCGACGCCGCCGAGCTCGTCTCCGTGCTCCACCGCGTCCACGCCGCCGCCCGCTCCAGCGGCCCCGTCGCGTGGGACGAGGACACCTGGAGCCTGTGGCTCGGGATCGAGGACGACTTCCTCTACCTCGCCGATGACGGCTTCGTCGTCTACCGCTGGCGCGGCGACGACATCCTGGTCGACAACCTCGTCGCCGGCTCCGGCGAGACCGCCAGGGCCCTGTGGTCCATGGTGGGCAGCGCGTCGACGATCGCGCGCAACGTCATCGCCCCCGTGGCCCCGGACGACCCGGTGCTGTGGCTGCTGCGCGAGCGGTCGAGGGAGGAGGTGAAGCAGGCGCGGTGGATGTTCAGGGTGCTGGACGTGGCCGCCGCGGTCGAGCGCCGGGGCTATCCGGCGTACGTGACCTGCGACGCCGTGGTCACCGTGGAGGACCCGTTGCTGGGCGCGGGGACGTGGCGGCTGGAGTTCGCGGGCGGGTCCTGCGCGGCCACCGCGGTCTCCGAGCCTGGGGTCGTGCTCAGCGTGAACGCGTTCTCGGCGCTGTATGCCGGGGTTCCGACGGCCACGCTGCGGATGAGCGGGCTCATGTCCGGCGACGAACGGTACGACGAGGCCCTCGACACGGCCTTCGCCGCGAAGCCGTACATGCTGGACTCCTTCTGACCGCTCAGGGCTGGTCGATTCCCCGGGCGTACGGGCGGTTCCGGTGCGTGGGGCACCGCTGCCGGGGTAGAGTCTCGTGCCGAACAGATGTTCGGCAGTGCGGGAGGGGTGGGCCGGTGCGGGTGATGGGCGTCGATCCCGGGCTGACCCGGTGCGGCGTGGGCGCCGTGGAGGGGCGGCCTGGAGCGCCGCTGCGGCTGGTGGCCGTCGGGGTGGTGCGCACGGGAGCCGACGACGAGCTCGGCGCCCGGCTCGTCGGCATCGAGGCCGGGATCGAGCAGTGGCTCGACGAGGTGCGGCCCGACGCGGTGGCGGTCGAGCGCGTCTTCAGCCAGCACAACGTACGCACCGTCATGGGCACCGCCCAGGCCGCCGGGATCGCCGTGCTGTGCGCGGCCCGGCGCGGGCTGCCGGTGGCGCTGCACACGCCGTCCGAGGTCAAGGCGGCCATCACCGGCAGCGGCACGGCCGACAAGAAGCAGATCGGCGCCATGGTCACCCGGCTGCTGCGCCTGACGGAGATGCCCAGGCCCGCCGACGCGGCAGACGCCCTCGCCCTGGCCATCTGCCACGTCTGGCGCGGCGGCGCCCAGCACCGCCTCGCCGAGGCCCTGGCCAAGGCCACCCGGAAGGACACCAGGTCGTGACGTTCCGGGAGACGGGCCTTGCCGGCGATGCGACGCGCCGCCGCACCGCGTGCCCGCGGCGTGTCGTCACCGGTCATGCGAGAGGATGTCGGGCTGTGATGCTTGCCGGCGGCGTGCGGGCCGTGGCGGCGTGGAAGGATGGTGGGCTGTGATCGCGTCGGTGTCGGGCAAGGTGACCGCGATCGCTCCCGACGGAGCCGTGATCGAGGTCGGCGGCGTCGGCATCCTCACCCACTGCACTCCGGGCACGCTCGCCACGCTGCGGGTCGGCGAGGAGGCGCGCCTGGCCACGTCGCTGGTGGTGCGGGAGGAGTCGCTCACGCTCTACGGGTTCGCCACCGACGACGAGCGGGCCGTGTTCGAGCTGCTGCAGACGGCCAGCGGGGTCGGGCCCAAGCTGGCGCTGGCGATGCTCGCCGTGCACACGCCCAACGCGCTGCGCGTCGCCGTGGCGAGTGCCGACCTCAAGGCGCTCACGCAGGTGCCGGGGATCGGGCAGAAGGGGGCACAGCGGATCGTGCTGGAGCTGAAGGACCGGCTCGGCACGCCCGAGGAGGCCGTCAACGCCGCGCTCAACGGGGACCGGCGGGCGGCGGCGTGGCGCGAGCAGGTCCACTCGGGACTGGTGGGGCTGGGCTACTCGAGCAAGGACGCCGACGAGGCCGTCGCCATCGTGGAGCCGCGCGCCGACGCCGACCTCGCCGCCGGCCGCCAGCCCCAGGTCGCCGCGCTCCTGAAGGCCGCACTCCAAGCCCTGAGCCTTCGATGAGCGCGCCCGTCAGCCGTCCGCACGTCGGGGCCGGCGTGGCTCCGAGCCGTTGGCATCGGGCTGAGCCCTGCCGCACGACAGCCCGCCGATGCGGTGCTGTGCGGGCGAGCGTGATGGTGGTGCCGCGGCGTCCCAGCGCCCCCGTGGGCGGCGGCCGTTGTGACGGGCTCCGCTGGGCCGCGTTTCGCCGTCGTGGTGTGGTGACGGGAGAGCGTGCCGGTGGGGGAGCTGTCTGGAGGAGGCGGGGACGTGGGGTTTGAGCGGGAGCTCGTGTCGCCCGATGCCGGGGGCGATGAGCTGCAGATCGAGGCGGCGCTCCGGCCCAAGCGGCTGGGCGAGTTCATCGGCCAGGGCCGCGTGCGTGAGCAGCTCTCCCTGGTGCTGGAGAGCGCATTGCGCAGGCAGCGGCCGCCCGATCACGTGCTGATGAGCGGGTCGCCGGGGCTGGGCAAGACCACGCTGGCCATGATCATCGCGGCGGAGCTCAACGCGCCGCTCAGGATCACCTCGGGCCCCGCGCTGGAGAGGGCCGGGGATCTCGCCGCCATCCTGTCCACACTCGCCGAGGGCGAGGTGCTGTTCATCGACGAGATCCACCGGATGGCCAGGCCCGCGGAAGAGATGCTCTACCTCGCCATGGAGGACTTCAGGGTCGACATCGTCGTCGGCAAGGGACCGGGAGCCACGGCGATCCCGCTGGAGATCGCGCCGTTCACGCTCGTCGGCGCCACCACGCGCGCCGGGCTGCTGCCGGCGCCGCTGCGCGACCGGTTCGGGTTCACCGCGCACATGGACTTCTACGAGGTCGGCGAGCTCGAGCAGGTGCTTTACCGGTCGGCCAAGCTGCTCGGCGTCACGCTTCCTGAGGACGGGGCGCACGAAATCGCCCGGCGGTCCAGGGGGACGCCCCGAATCGCGAACCGCCTGCTCAGGCGAGTGCGGGATTTTGCGGACGTGAGGGCCGATGGGGTGATAAATCGGGAAATCGCCGCAGCGGCGCTCAACCTGTACGAGGTCGACGCCGAAGGGCTCGACCGGCTCGACCGGGCGGTGCTGGGCGTGCTGCTGAAGAAGTTCGGCGGCGGTCCGGTCGGGCTGTCCACGCTCGCCGTGGCCGTGGGGGAGGAGCCGGAGACCGTCGAAGTGGTGGCCGAGCCGTTCCTCGTACGCCAGGGACTGCTGGCCAGGACGCCGCGCGGCCGGGTCGCGACCGCCGCCGCGTGGAGCCATCTCGGCATGACCCCGCCCCCCGACGCGTTCGGAGCATCCCTTTTCGACTGATCACAGAACGGTTGCAACCGTTTCACAATGGGAACTTCCCCGCGCGCCGAAACGCTGCCTCGTTGCCGCGTTTCGCAACAAGCGCCTACACTCCGTGGCTTGGCTGGCTGTGTAGGCTGACGGGCTGATGCGGCGCGGCCCGACGCAACGCACGGAATTTCCGGCGCGAGGCCGGTGTCAACTTCCTTGTACGACAATGAAGGGTGCCCCTTATGGACATGGGACAACTCGGAAGTATCCTGCCGCTGATTCTTCTGGTGGTGGTGTTCTACTTCCTGCTGATCCGCCCCCAGCGCAAGCGCCAGCAGGAGGCGATCCAGATGCAGAACTCCTTGGCCCCCGGCGCCCGGGTCATGACCACGACCGGTCTGTTCGGCACCGTGGTCGCGGTGGAGAATGAGGATGTGATCCTCGAGGTCGCGCCAGGGATCGAGACCCGCTGGGTGAAGGCCGCGATCGGCCGGGTCGTGACGCCCGGCGACGCTCCCGCGGACGACGAGTCCTCGGCCGGCGAGGCCGAGACCGGCGAGGAGGGTAAGAAAGAGTCCGAAGCCACCGCTGAGCGCGAAGGCGGCCAGGACTCCAGCACGAAGCAGTCCTGACTAAGCTCTGCGACAAACCTCTACCCGAAAGAACTGACGACCAGTGGCCCGACCGACCAGCCGCCACAGCAGACCGGGGCGCACGCTCCTGGTGCTGCTGGCGCTCATCCTCGCCCTGGGCGGGACGATGTTCTTGCAGAAGGCGTTCACGCCGAAGCTGGGACTCGACCTCGCCGGCGGCACGACGATGACTCTGCTTCCCGTGACTCTCAACAACGCGCCCCCGCCGGAGGAGGTGCTCGACCGCGCGGTCAGCATCATCCGCGACCGGGTCAACGGCACCGGCATCTCCGACGCGGAGGTCGCCAAGTCCGGCAGCAACATCGTCATCTCGATCCCGGGCGTCGGACAGAGCGAGGCCCTCAAGCTGGTCTCCACCACTGCGGAGATGCGTTTCCGCCAGGTGCTTGCCGCGGAGGCGACCCAGGCGCCGCAGGATCTGGCCACCAGCGCGCCGACGCCGACCCCGTCGGCCTCGGCGAGCCCGACCGCCACCCCCAAGTCCGGCAAGTCCGGCAAGTCCAGCCAGGTCTCCACGCCCGAGCCCAGCACGTCCCCGACGGGCAAGGCGCTGTCGTCGGCGCTGACGGCACCGACCCCCAGCGCGTCGGCGGAGGCGCCCAGCGTCTCGGCCAGCGCGGAGCCGTCCGCGGCGCAGAGCCCGCAGAAGCAGCAGAAGGGCCAGAAGGCCACGCCGAAGGCGACGCCGACCGGCCAGCCCAGCACGCCGCCCGCGCAGGACCCGGGCATCAACACCCAGGGCATCGACCCCGCGGTGCTCGCCCAGTTCAACAAGCTCGACTGCGCCAAGAAGGAAAACCGCGGCCAGGGCGTCCAGGACGACCCGAGCAAGCAGTACGCCGCCTGCGAGAGCGACGGCAGCGTCAAGTACGTGCTCGACGTCGCCAAGGTCGTCGGCACGGACATCGACTCGGCCTCCGCGGGCATCCCCCAGGGCAGCGTCAACTGGGCCGTCGAGCTCAACTTCAAGAGCAAGGGCGCGGGCGAGTGGGCCAAGCTCACCACGGCCGCCTACAACGCCCAGCCGCCGCGCAACCAGGTCGCGGTCGTGCTCGACGGCGTCGTCATCACCGCACCCAACATCGAGGGCCCCATCCCCGGCGGCCGGGCTCAGATCACCGGCAACTTCGACCAGGTCAGCGCCACTCAGCTGGCCGACCAGCTCAAGTACGGCGCGCTGCCGCTGAAGTTCAACCGCGGTTCCATCGTCACGGTCTCCTCGACCCTGGGCCAGGACCAGCTCGAGGGCGGTCTGATCGCCGGACTCATCGGCCTGGTGCTGGTGGTGGTCTACGCCATGCTGTACTACCGCGGTCTGGGCATCGTGGCGGTGCTGAGCCTCTTCGTCGCCACGATCATCACCTACACCTCGGTGGTCGTGCTCGGTCACAACGCCAACTTCCGGCTGTCCCTGCCGCACATCATCGGTCTCGTGGTCTCGATCGGCATCACGGCCGACTCGTTCATCGTGTACTTCGAACGCATACGCGACGAGATGAAGGAGGGCCACAGGTCGCTCCGCGCGGCGGTCGAAGTGGCCTGGGTCCGTGCCCGGCGCACGATCCTGATCGCCGACGCCGTCATGTTCATCGCCGCGGTCGTGCTCTACTTCCTGGCGGTGGGCGGCGTGGCCGGGTTCGCGTTCGCGATGGGCCTGACCACACTGATCGACATCGTGGTGGTGTTCCTGTTCACGAAGCCGTTCATCGCCCTGCTGGCGAGGATGAAGTTCTTCGCCAAGGGGCATCCGCTGTCCGGCCTCGACGCCGAGCGCATGAGCGAGGCGCACACGTCGGGCCGCACGACCAAACCGCAGGAGGCCTGAGATGGGATTGGCGCGTCGCCTCTATCGCGGCGAGATCGACGTTGACTTCGTCGGCAAGTGGAGACTCTGGTACAGCCTGTCGGGCTTCCTCCTCATCGTCTCGCTGGCCGGGTTGCTGATCAACGGGCTCAACCTGGGCGTGGAGTTCAAGGGCGGCAGCGTCTTCTCGTTCAAGGCGCCCAGCGCGAGCATCGAGCAGGTCCGCGAGGTCTTCCAAGAGGAGGGCGTGCACCAGCCGATCGTGCAGACGGCCGGCGAGGGCTGGCGGGTCACCACCGAGACCCTCCAGGAGAGCACTCTCACCCAGGTGCAGACCGCGGTCTCCAAGGACTTCAACGTGCCCGCCAGCGAGGTCAGCGTCGAGTCGATCGGCGCCTCCTGGGGTGGTGAGGTCTCCCAGAAGGCCTGGATCGGCCTCGGCGTGTTCATGCTGGCGATCATCCTGTACCTGTCGATGGCGTTCGAGCCGAAGATGGCGCTGGCCGCCATCGTCGCGCTCATCCATGACCTCGTCATCACGGCCGGCATCTACGCGTGGTCGGGCTTCGAGGTCACGCCGGCGACGCTGCTCGGCTTCCTGACCATCCTCGGTTACTCGCTCTACGACGCGGTCGTGGTGTTCGACATGATCAAGGAGGTCACGGCCAAGCTGGGGCACACGTCGAAGCAGACCTACTCGATGGCGGCCAACAACGCGCTCAACCACACGCTGATCCGGTCGCTGAACACCTCGCTGGTCGCGATCCTGCCGGTGGCGGCGATCCTGTTCATCGGCACCACGCTGCTCGGCGCGGGCACGCTGAAGGACCTGTCGCTGGCGCTGTTCGTCGGCATGATCGTCGGCACGTACTCCTCGCTGTGTGTCGCCACGCCGCTGCTGGTGACGCTGAAGGAGCGGGAGCCGAAGTACCAGGCCATCGCCAAGAGGCTCGCCTCCACGGGAGGTGGTGGCAAGGGGTCCAAGGGCTCCAAAAGCGCAGCGGTAGCCAACGGGTAGCCGCACACGTACGACGCCCTCGCCCTGCACCGGGGCGGGGGCGTCGTCGTGTGCGGGCGGAATGCACCATCATGGAGCCCGGCACACCGCCGGTGGAGAATTGCGAGGGATATACCCATGACCGAGCTCAGCACGATGATCCTGGACAGGATCAGGGACGTGCCCGACTACCCCAAGCCGGGCGTGCTGTTCAAGGACATCACCCCATTGCTGGCCGACCCTGTCGCCATGGCGGCCGTGGTGGACGAGCTGGCCGGGCTCTGCGAGGTGGACAAGATCGTGGGGATCGAGGCGCGGGGGTTCATTCTCGCGGCCCCGGTGGCGTACCGGGCGGCGGCCGGGTTCGTGCCCGTGCGCAAGAAGGGGAAACTGCCCGCCGCGACCCTGGAAGAGTCCTACGATCTGGAGTACGGCTCGGCCACCATCGAGGTCCACCGTGACGCCTTCACGCCCGGCGACCGCGTTCTCGTGGTCGACGACGTGCTGGCCACGGGCGGCACCGCGAGGGCGGCCGTGGACCTGGTGAAGCGGGCCGGAGCCGAGGTCGTCGGCATCGCCGTGCTCATGGAGCTGGCGTTTCTCAAGGGACGCGAGCGTCTGCCGGGAGTGGACGTGCACTCCCTCGTGATCGTCTGAGCCCGGCCCGCGACGGTCCAGGTTCGCCGCCTGGATACACTAGGGGACCTGGACTCGAACGTGAGGAGCCATTGCGTGAGGAGTCTGTGTGCCCCGTGATGTGGTCGCGCCCGACGTAACCGACGCCGGCAATGCCGATGCGCCCGGCGTCCCGGCGCGTCGAAGGCGGTTCGGGGGTGGGGCCATGAATCCGGTGCTGGAGCCGCTGTTCCGTACGGTCCGCGCCACCCATCCCAAGGCTGACCTGCGCCTGATCGAGCGTGCGTACGACGTCGCCGCCTACCACCACCGCGACCAGAAGCGGAAGTCCGGCGACCCGTACATCACGCACCCGCTGGCCGTGGCCACGATCCTGGCCGAGCTCGGCACCGACGACGAGACCCTGTGCGCCGCGCTGCTGCACGACACGGTGGAGGACACCGCCTACAGCCTTGACGAGCTGCGCGGCGACTTCGGCGACACCATCGGGTCCCTGGTCGACGGCGTGACCAAGCTGGACAAGGTGAAGTTCGGCGACGCCGCACAGGCTGAGACCGTGCGCAAGATGGTCGTCGCCATGTCGCGCGACATTCGCGTGCTGATCATCAAGCTCGCCGACCGGCTGCACAACATGCGCACCATGCGCTACCTGCCCGAGCACAAGCGCCACCAGAAGTCCCGCGAGACCCTCGAGATCTTCGCCCCGCTCGCCCACCGCCTGGGCATGAACACGATCAAGTGGGAGCTCGAGGACCTCGCCTTCGCGATGCTCTACCCCAAGCGCTACGACGAGATCGCGCGCATGGTGTCGGAGCGCGCGCCGCGCCGCGACCTGTTCCTGCAGGAGGTCATCGAGAAGGTCTCCGGCGACCTGCGCGAGGCCAAGATCCGCGCCGTGGTCAAGGGGCGGCCGAAGCACTACTACTCGGTCTACCAGAAGATGATCGCCCGGGACGTGGCGTTCGACGACATCTACGACCTGGTGGGCATCCGCGTGCTGGTCGACAGCGTGCGCGACTGTTATGCCGCGCTCGGCACCATCCACGCCCGGTGGAACCCGGTGCCGGGGCGGTTCAAAGACTACATAGCGATGCCCAAGTTCAACATGTACCAGTCACTGCACACGACGGTGATCGGTCCCGAGGGCAAGCCGGTTGAGCTGCAGATCCGCACCCACGCGATGCACCACAGGGCCGAATACGGCGTGGCCGCGCACTGGAAGTACAAAGAGGAGGTCGGCACCCCCGGCCCCACCGGCAAGGTCAAGCCGGGCAGCGACATGGCCTGGCTGCGCCAGCTCCTCGACTGGCAGAAGGAGACCTCCGACCCCGGCGAGTTCCTGGAGTCGCTGCGTTTCGACCTGTCGGTGTCCGAGGTCTACGTGTTCACCCCGAAGGGGCAGGTCATCGCGCTGCCCGAGGGGGCCACGCCGGTCGACTTCGCGTACGCCGTGCACACCGAGGTGGGCCACCGCTGCATCGGCGCGCGGGTCAACGGGCGCCTGGTGCCGCTGGAGTCGCGGCTCGGCAACGGCGACACGGTCGAGATCTTCACCTCCAAGTCGCCCGACGCCGGGCCCTCGCGCGACTGGCTCAAGTTCGTCAAGTCGGGCCGGGCCCGTAACAAGATCCGGCAGTGGTTCTCCAAGGAGCGCCGCGAGACCGCGATCGAGGCGGGCAAGGAGGCCATCGGGCGGGCCATGCGCAAGCAGGGCCTGCCGCTGCAGCGGCTGATGTCCGGCGAGGCGCTGCTCGCGCTCGCCCGCGACCTGCGCTATCCCGACGTGTCCGCGCTGTACGCGGCCGTGGGGGAGGGGCACATCGCCGCCCAGGCCGTCGTGCAGAAGCTCGTGGCCTCGATCGGCGGCGTCGAGAGCGCCGAGGAGGACATCGCCGAGACCTCCCTGCCCACCCGGCTGCGCGGCCGTCCGCGCGGCGGCGGCGCGGGCGTGGTCGTGGCGGGCGACGCCGACGTGTGGGTACGCCTGTCGAAGTGCTGCACGCCGGTGCCCGGCGACGAGATCGTCGGGTTCGTCACCCGGGGGCACGGCGTCTCGGTGCACCGGGCCGACTGCACCAACGTGCAGCAGCTCAAGGAGCAGCCGGACCGGCTGGTCGAGGTCAGCTGGTCGCCGGGCGACGACAGCGTGTTCCTGGTGGCGATCCAGGTGGAGGCGCTGGACCGGCCGCGGCTGCTGTCGGACGTCACCCGTACGCTGTCGGACCAGCACGTGAACATCCTGAGCGCGTCCGTGACGACGTCGCGGGACCGGGTGGCGATCAGCAAGTTCACGTTCGAGATGGGGGACCCCAAGCACCTGGGGCATGTGCTCAAGGCAGTGCGCAGCATCCAGGGCGTGTTCGACGTCTATCGGGTCAGCGGCGCGGGCGGCTGACCCGCCACTGGCGCGCGCCACGCCGGGGACGCATCGGCGCGCGAACGGCTGGGCTCTGTGCGGTGCGCGCCGCCCTCCACACGCGGACGGCATGCGGGAAGGCTTCGCGCGAATGCGGCGGCCACGGGACAGAGCGGAGCGCGGATGCGGCGCTCATGTGCGGGCCGCGGCGGGACGGGTGAGGCGTCGGCGGGTGGCCGGTGGGTCAGCGCGGGCGGAGGTCCGGGAGGTTGACCACGATGGCCTCCTGGGTGCTGCGGGCGATGACGACCACGGCCTCCTGGGACGGGTCGGGATTTTCCTCGCGATGGGGCACGTACGGCGGGACGAAGATGTAGTCGCCGGGCTTGGTGTCCAGCCGCACCTCCCGGTCGTCCTCCAGAAAGACGAACGACGGCGTGCCGCTGACCACGTAAATGGCCGTCTCCGAGGCCCCGTGGTGGTGATCGGACGAGCGGGTGGCGGGAGCGACGTGGGTCTGGCCCATCCAGAGGCGGCTGGACCCGGCCGTGGCGCCGCTGATCGCGGCCAGCCGGCGCATGCCGGAGCTCTGCGCCGTTTCGCCCGAGAGCTCCCCTGAGGGCACGTGACGCAGTGGCTGGTGGAACGGGTCACCCTCGGCCCGGTAACCCTCCCAGAGACGCCCTCCAGCGCGTTCCAGCACGTCCGAGGCGACGCCGGCCAGCCGTGCGGAGTCGTCGTGGGCGGCGAGCAGCTTCTCGGCCAGCTCCGGGTCGTGGGCGCGCAGCTCGCGCAGCAGCCACTTGCCGCTCCCCTGCCACCTGCGCCCCAGGCCGAGCGCCATCCTGGCGGTCTCCTGCACCACCTGCCAGCGGACGAACGTCTGCTCGCCCGGATCCGTGACCCCCGACAGGTCGTCCAGGAGGTCGGACAGGGCGTATCTGGCCCGTTCGGCCTGTGAGCTCGTCAGTCCACCCGGTCCGGCCGCCAGGCGCTCGCTCAGCGCCGTCTGGAGGTCACTGGCCCGGCCGCTCGTGCGGTCGGTGAGCACCGCGCCCTCGGCGCACATGCGGGCGAGGCTGGGCTGTCGCCTGTCGAAGTCCTTGTCGAGGTAGGCGTGGAGGCTGGTCTCGCTGTGCACGAACAGCTCGACGGGCCACTCCCGCCACCGCAGGGACTCGCGATAGGGGGTGGGCAGACCGTCGAGCACCACCACGACGTCGAGGTCGGAGGTGCTGGTGCGGTGCTCGGTGAGCGCGCTGCCGCCGACGAAGGCGTACAGGGCGCCCGGGAACATGTCCTCGACGAGGGCGCGCGCGGCGCTGACCGGATCCATGCCCGCCAGCCTAGGTCTCCGCCCCCTCCGCCGGTGCCCCATTTCGCGCACCGGCCCCCGGGCTTCGCGCCCCCTCGGCTCGCGCGCCGTTCGAGGCCCACCCACCGCACTTCGGCGCGGCTCCTTCGGGGGGAGGGGCATGAGGCCCCGATCGCCTCAAGCGCCGGCGCGGGCACCTGGGCATGGCACACCGCACTCGGGCACGCGTGAGGCCGGTGGAGGCCGTGAGGGCCTCCACCGGGTCAGCTGAACTCGGCGAGCGTGCGCTCGGCCTCCTCCAGCCACGAGCGGCGGGCGGTCAGCGCTTCCTCGGTCTCCTTGATGTCCTTGGCGCGACCGGCGGCCTGCGCCTTGGACAGCCGCTTCTCGAGCTGGTCGATCGAGGTCCGCAGCTGGTCGACCGTGCTCTGCGCCCGGGCCCTTGCCTCCGGGTTGGACCGCTTCCACTCCGCGTCCTCGGCCTTGCGCACGGCCTCGTCCACCTTACGCAGGCCGCCCTCGAGCCGGTCGCGCTGCTCGCGCGGCACCGGTCCTGCCGCCTCCCAGCGCTCGAGGATGCTGCGCAGCGCCGCGCGGGCCGTCCGCACGTCCGTGACCGGGAGGATCTTCTCGGCCTCGGCCAGGAGCTCCTCCTTGACCTCCGCGTTGGCGGCCAGCGAGGCGTCACGCTCGGCGAAGACGGCCGAACGGGCCTGGAAGAACTGGTCCTGGGCGCTCTTGAAGCGGGCCCACAGCTCGTCCTCGGCCTCGCGCGATGCCCGCCCCGCGCTCTTCCACTGCTGCATCAGGTCGCGGTAGACGGCCGCGGTCTGGCCCCAGTCGGTCGAGTCGGCCAGCGCCTCGGCCTCGGCGACGATGCGCTCCTTGGCCGCGCGCACGCCCTCGCGCTGCTCGTCCAGCCCCGCGAAGTACGCCTTGCGCCGCTTGGCGAAGGCCGTGCGCGCCGCCGACAGCCGCTTCCACAGCGCGGCCTCGGTGACCCTGTCGATGCGGTCGGCGGCCTTCCACTCCTCGACGAGCTGGCGCAGTCGTTCGCCACCCGACTTCCAGTGGGTGGTCTCGTCGGCGATGCGCTCGGCCTCGGCGACGATGCGCTCCTTGACCGCTCTGGCCTCGGCCCGCGCGTGCTCGCGGGCCGCCTTGACCTCCTCGCGACGCTGGGCGACCAGCTCAGTCAGGCCGTCGAGCCGGGCCGTCAGGGCGTCCAGGTCGCCGATGGCGTGGGCGTCCGCGACGGCCTCCCGCAGCTTGGCGATGCTTGCCTCGGCCTGGGCCGGAGCCAGGTCCGTGCCCCTGACGCGCTGCTCGAGCAACTGCACCTGACCGGCCAGCTCGTCGTACTTGCGATGGAAGTAGGCCAGTGCCTCTTCGGGTTCACCGGCCTGCCAGGAGCCGACGGCCCGCTCTCCCTCAGCCGTACGCACGTAGACGGTGCCGTCGTCGTCTACCCGGCCCCACGGGTCGGTGCTCACCGTGTCCTCCCGCACTTTCCATCAGACCCTTCGGGACTACTTCGTCCCTAGTTTGTATTACGTCAGCTCTTGCTGGCGATTGTCACGTCTTTGATTTCGACGGTTTGCTTCGGTGCTCCTGTCCCGTCCCCCATGTCGGCGATGACGCCTGCTTTGTTCACCTTGTCCAGGATGTCGAGCCCCTTGGTGATCGTACCCACCGGCGTGTAATCCGGGGTGAGTCCGATGTCTCCGTAAACGAGGAAGAACTGGCTGCCCGTGCTCCCTGGCGCCTGCGTTTTGGCCATCGCCATCACGCCGCGCTTGTACTGGGCGCCCTGGAGGTTCTCCTCGGCCATGACGTAGCCGGGGCCGCCGGAGCCGTCCTGCTGGCTCTTGCCGTCGGCCTTGGCGGCCGGGTCGCCGCACTGCAGCATCGGGAATTTGTCGCTGCCGAGCCGGTGGCACTTGCTGCCGTCGTAGTACTTCTTCTTCGCCAGGAACTCCAGCGAGTTGGTCGTGCAGGGCGCCTTGGCGTTGTTGAGCTCGACCACGATGTCGCCCAGGTTCGTCTTGAACGTCATCGTCTTCGTGGCGGGCGTGGTGTTGACCTTCGCCGGCGGCATGCCGACGTCCTTGATCTTGCCGCCCGCGGTGTCCTTGACGTAGTCGCAGGTGCCGGTGGCCGCGTCGTAGGGCTTGGGCCCCGTGCCCGCGCTGGGCGCCGCCGTCGCCGTGTCGGCGGCGGACGCCGACGCCGTGGGCGAGGAGGCCGCGTCGGTCCCTGTGCCGTTCCCGCCGAGCAGCGCGACCGCGGCCACGATGCCGCCGACCACGATCACGACGCCCACAGTGGAGCCGATGATCGCCGTGCGCTTGGCCTTCTGCTCGCGCTCGAGCCGGCGCTGCATCTGCCGCTCGTAGTGCTCACGCGCCAGCTGCTTCTGCCGGTCCTTCCCCGTGGCCACCGCTTTGCCTCCCATAGTCAATCAACTGAGGTGGGCGAATCGTATCGGCCAACGGGTAATGATTCGCAGCCCGGCGACCCGCACCGGTACCCTTCGGTTACATTCCCATTGGCTTTTCGACGAGATCACCTGAGGCAGATGCTCATCGCCGGCTTCCCCGCAGGGGCCTTCCAGACCAATTGTTACGTAGTCGCGCCTGCCCCCGGCGAGGAATGCGTGATCGTCGATCCAGGTCAGGACGCGACCGACGGCGTCGACGAGCTGCTGCGCGAGCACCGGCTCAAGCCGGTCGCGGTCCTGCTCACCCACGGCCACCTCGACCACGTCTGGTCGGTCGCCCCGGTCTGCGGCGCGCGCGACGTCCCGGCGTGGATCCACCCCGACGACCGCCACCTGCTGAGCGACCCGGCCGCCGGCTGGTCGGGCACGAGCGCCTCGTTGTTCGGCGGGCTGGAGCTGAGCGAGCCCGACGACGTGCGCGAGCTGTCCGACGGCGCCGTGCTCGAGCTCGCGGGCCTGGAGCTCGCGGTCGACCACACGCCCGGCCATACCAGGGGGTCGGTGAGCTTCCGGCTGCCCGGTGAAGAGATCATGTTCTCGGGCGACCTGCTGTTCGCCGGCTCCATCGGCCGCACCGACCTTCCCGGCGGCGACTACGCGACCATCCTGCGCAGCCTGGCTACCAAGTGTCTGACGCTGCCTGACGATACGGTCGTGCTGCCGGGCCACGGACCACAGACGACGATCGGCCGCGAGCGCGCCACGAACCCATACTTGAAAGAAGCGGCGCCGCAGGCCGGTCCCACACGAGGGATCTAATGAGTTTCCAAGCACCTAAAGGTGTCAAAGAGTACGTTCCACCGCAGGCTTCGACGTTCTACGCGATCCGCGGAGCGTTCGCGGAGACGGCGCGGCGGGCGGGTTACTCCTACCTGGAGACCGCGGTCTTCGAGGACACCCAGCTGTTCGCGCGCGGCGTCGGCGAGTCCACCGACGTCGTGAGCAAGGAGATGTACACCTTCACCGACCGCGGCGGCAGGTCGCTGACGCTGCGCCCGGAGTTCACCGCCGGCGTGCTGCGCGCGGTCCTGGAGTACGGCCTGCACCGCGGCCAGCTCCCGGTGAAGGTCTGGACCGACGGCCCGGTCTTCCGCGCCGAGGCGCCCCAGGAGGGCCGCTACCGGCAGTTCTACCAGCTCGACCTGGAGGCCATCGGCAGCGAGGACCCGGCCGTCGACGCCGAGACCATCGCGCTGGCCTGGCAGTGGTACGCCGCGCTCGGCCTCACCCGGGTCCGGCTGCTGCTCAACTCGCTGGGCTGCAAGGAGTGCCGCCCGATCTACCGGGCCCGGCTGCAGGACTTCCTGCGCGGGCTCGACCTCGACGAGGCCACCAGGGCGCGGATCGAGATCAATCCGTTGCGCGTGCTCGACGACAGGCGTCCCGAGGTGCGCGCGCAGCTGGCGAACGCGCCGCTCATCGGCGACCACCTGTGCGCCGACTGCAAGGCCCACCACGACCGGGTCAAGCAGCTCCTGGGCGATCTCGGCATCGCGTGGGAGGACGCGCCCCGGCTCGTCCGCGGGCTCGACTACTACACCCGCACCACCTTCGAGTTCGACCACCCGCTGCTGGGCGCGCAGTCAGGCATCGGCGGCGGCGGCCGCTACGACGGGCTCTCGGAGGCCATCGGCGGGCCGGCGCTGCCCGGCATCGGCTTCGGCCTCGGCCTTGACCGGACCGTCATCGCCATGGAGCGGGAAGGCATCGAGCTCGCCACCCCGCCCCGCTGCGAGGTGTACGGTGTGGCGCTGGGCGACGAGGCGGCGCGGGCCATGTTCAAGCTCGTGAGCGAGCTGCGCGCGGCCGGTGTCGCCGCCGACATGTCCTTCGGCGGCAAGGGGCTCAAGGGCGCGATGAAGGGGGCCGATCGATCCGGCGCCCGCTTCGCGCTGATCCTGGGCGAGCGTGACCTGGCGGCCGAGGCCGTGCAAGTGAAGGACCTGACCACCGCTGAGCAGACCGAGGTGCCCTTGGCCGAGGTCGTCGACGTTTTGAAAGGGAAAGTGCAGTGATCCGCACGCATCAGGCCGGGTCGCTCCGCGAGGAGCACGCCGGGCAGCAGGTGACGCTCGCAGGATGGGTGGCCCGCCGCCGTGACCACGGCGGCGTGGTCTTCATCGACCTGCGCGACGCCTCCGGCTCGGCACAGGTGGTCTTCCGCGAGGAGGACCACGCCCACGACCTGCGGGCCGAATACTGCGTGAAGGTCGTCGGCCAGGTCAGGGTGCGCCCCGAGGGCAACGAGAACCCCGACCTGCCCACCGGCGCCATCGAGGTGGTGGCCGAGCGGGTCGAGGTGCTGAGCGAGTCCGCGCCGCTGCCGTTCCCCATCGAGGGCAACGTGGGCGTGTCGGAGGAGGCCCGGCTCAAGTACCGCTACCTCGACATCCGCCGCCAGCAGGTGGCCAACGCGATGCGCACCCGCTCCAAGGCCACCTACCTCGCCAACGAGGTGATGCACGAGCTCGGCTTCGTCTACGTCGAGACGCCGACGCTGACCCGCTCCACCCCCGAGGGCGCGCGCGACTTCCTGGTCCCGGTACGCCTGCAGCCCGGCAACTGGTATGCCCTGCCCCAGTCGCCCCAGCTGTTCAAGCAGCTCCTCCAGGTCGCCGGCCTCGAGCGCTACTACCAGCTCGCCAAGTGCTACCGCGACGAGGACCTGCGCGCGGACCGGCAGCCGGAGTTCACGCAGATCGACGTCGAGATGTCGTTCGTGGACCAGGAGGACGTCATCGAGGTCGGCGAGAAGCTGATCGGCCGGCTGTGGAAGGAGATCGTCGGCTACGAGCTGCCGACCCCGCTGCCGCGCATGACGTACGCCGACGCCATGGCCCGCTACGGCTCCGACAAGCCCGACCTGCGCTTCGGCCAGGAGCTGGTCGAGATGACCGGCTACTTCGCCAACACCTCCTTCCGCGTCTTCCAGGCCGAATACGTCGGCGCCGTGGTCATGCCCGGCGGGGCCTCGCAGACGCGCAAGGAGCTCGACGCCTGGCAGGAGTGGGCCCGCAGCCGTGGCGCCAGGGGCCTGGCGTACGTGCTCGTCCAGGAGGACGGGACGCTGGGCGGCCCGGTCGCCAAGAACCTCTCGGAGGAGGAGCTCTCCGGGCTCGCGGCCAAGGTGGGCGCCGAGCCGGGCGACGCGATCTTCTTCGCGGCCGGTCTGCAGCACGCCTCGCGCGAGCTGCTCGGCGCCGCCCGCCTGGAGATCGGCCGCCGCTGCGGTCTGATCGACGAGTCGGCGTGGGCGTTCCTGTGGGTCGTCGACGCGCCCATGTTCGAGCCGGTGCACGACGAGGTGGGCCGCGAGATCGGCTGGACGGCCGTGCACCACCCGTTCACCGGGCCCAAGCCGGAGTGGGCCGACAACTTCCAGGACCACCCGGGCGAGGCGCTGGCGTACGCCTACGACATGGTCTGCAACGGCATGGAGATCGGCGGCGGCTCCATCCGTATCCACCGCGCGGAGATGCAGCAGCGCGTGTTCGACGTGCTGGGCATCTCCAAGGAGGAGGCGGAGAGCAAGTTCGGCTTCCTGCTGGAGGCGTTCAAGTACGGGCCCCCGCCGCACGGCGGCATCGCCTACGGCTGGGACCGCATCTGCATGCTGCTGTCCGGCGGCGAGTCGATCCGCGACGTGATCGCCTTCCCGAAGACCGCCTCCGGCTTCGACCCGCTCACGGCCGCGCCCACGCCGATCACGGCCGAGCAGCGCAAGGAGGCGGGCGTCGACGCCCAGCCCAAGGCCGAGGTCTAGGCATGTGAAAAACGGCGGGCACCGGCCACGGTGCCCGCCGTTTCGCGTCGTCGTCCTACTTGAACGTGATGCTCTTGATGATCACGGGCTTCTTGGGTGCGGTGGTGCCGCCGTCGCCGGTGATGTCGGCGTTGTTGAGCAGCAGGTCCTTGCCGCTGGTGGCCAGCCCCAGCAGCATGTCCATGCCCTCGCTGACCACGCCGACGACGTTGTAGCCCGAGCCGATCTGGGTGTTCTCGTCCGACAGCGAGATGGCGAACTGGCTGTTGTTCTGGCCCATCGCGTCACCCGCCTGGGTCATGAACACCACCCCCTTGGCCAGGGGGATGTCGGTGTTCTCGTCACCGTAGACGTACCCCGCGGTGCCCTGCCCGTCGGTCGGGTTCTTGCCGTCGGCCTTGGCCAGCGGGTCGCCGCACTGCAGCATGTGCACGCCGGACACGTCGGGCGTGACCAGGCGGTGGCATTTCATGTCGTTGTAGAACTTCTTCTTCGCCAGGAAGCTCAGCGAGTTGATCGAGCACGGCGCGGCGTCGGTCATGAGGTCGACGACGACCGTGCCACGGTTGGTGGTGATCGTCATCTTCTTCAGCTTCATGTTGGGCCGCTTGCCGGGCAGACCGACGAACTTGTTCGGCACCCCGGTCTCCCGCTTGTAGGTGCAGGTGACCGGGCCCGTCTTGGCAGGCGGAGTGGACGGCGTCGTCGCACTCGGGGAGGCGCTCGCGCTCGCGGAGGCGCTGCTCTTCGCCGCCGCCTCGCCGGCTGGGTCCTTGTTGACCAGCGTGGTCGCGGCGAAGATGCCGCCCGCGACCACCACGACGGCCACGCCTGCGCCGATGAAGGTGTTCCGCCTCGCCTTGGCGGTCTGAGCGGCGGCGCGCTGGGCCTGCCGTTCCTTGTGCTCCCGCGCCAGCTCGTTCTGGCGGTCTTCCTCGTTCTGGCGGTCGTCGCCGCTCACCGCTATGTCCTCTCATTTTGCACGTGCATGACCAAACAGCTTCCGCGCATGCTACCGGCCCCCGATATGTGCCGGACGTAAGTGGCGAAAGCCGCGCATGCGACAGCTGAGGTCGCGAACCATATGGTGCTCCCATTCGTAGTTGAAATGAGAACCAAGGAGCCCCCCATGTTCGACCAAATCCTGGGCCTGCCGGCTCACCCCCTGATCATTCACTTCGCCGTCGTGCTGACCCCGCTGCTGGTCGTCACCGCCGCGGTCTACGCGCTGGCGCCGCGCTGGCGCACCCACGCGGCCTGGGCGGTGGTCCTGCTCTCCCTGGCCGCGCCCGGGACGGTCTTCGCGGCCAAGGAGAGCGGCGAGAGCCTCAAGGCGGCCCGCTTCGCCACGGCGGACGGCGAACTCGGGGCCCGCATCTCCACGCACGAGAGCTTCGCCAACCCGCTGCTGCTGTCGGTGCTCGGGCTGGCCGCCTCCGCCCTCCTGCTCGTGTACGCCACCCGCCCCGCCCGCGACTCGGTCGGCCGCGACAGGTTCGGCCGGACCGCCACGCTGGCCCTGTCGGCGCTGACACTGGTGCTGGCCGCGGTGGCCGGCTACTACGTCTTCCGCGCCGGAGACTCGGGAGCGAGAGCCGTCTGGGGCATGTAATCTCGCGTTGTGGATAGCCTGTTCGATTCGGCGGCCGAGGAAGCCACCCCGCAACCCCTCGCGGTGCGGATGCGCCCGCGCACGCTCGACGAGGTGATCGGCCAGCGGCACCTGCTCGGCTCAGGCACCCCGCTGCGGCGCCTGGTCGAGAGCGAGGCTCCCATGTCGCTGTTCCTGTGGGGGCCGCCGGGCACCGGCAAGACCACGCTCGCCTACGTCGTCTCCAACGTCACCAAGCGCCGCTTCGTCGAGATCTCCGCCGTCTCGGCCGGTGTCAAGGACGTACGGGCCGCCATCGACAACGCGCGGCGCGAGCTGGGCATGACGGGCCGCCAGACCGTGCTGTTCGTGGACGAGGTGCACCGCTTCAACAAGGCCCAGCAGGACGCGCTGCTGCCCGCCGTCGAGAACCGCTGGGTCACCTTCATCGGCGCCACCACGGAAAACCCGTTCTTCTCGGTCATCTCACCGCTGCTGTCGCGCTCGCTGCTGCTCACGCTTGAGTCACTGTCCGACGACGACGTGCGCGCAGTGCTGGAGCGCGCGGTGTCCGACCCGCGCGGTCTCGGCGGTCGCGCCACGCTCGCGCCCGAGGCCCTCGACCATCTGGTACGCCTGGCGGGCGGTGACGCGCGCCGGTCGCTGACGTACCTGGAGGCCGCGGCGCTGCTGGCCGACGACATCACCGTGGAGGTGGTGGAGAAGGCCGTCGACAAGGCCGCCGTACGCTATGACCGGCAGGGCGACCAGCACTACGACGTGATCAGCGCGTTCATCAAGTCGATGCGCGGATCCGACGCCGACGCGGCGCTCCACTACCTGGCCCGCATGATCGAGGCCGGCGAGGACCCGCGCTTCATCGCCCGCCGCATCGTCATCTTCGCCTCCGAGGACGTCGGCATGGCCGACCCGACGTGCCTGCAGACCGCGGTGGCCGCCGCTCAGGCGGTGCAGCTGATCGGGCTGCCCGAGGGGCAGATCAACCTGGCGCACGCGGTCATCCACTGCGCCATGGCCCCCAAGTCCAACGCCGTCGTCAAGGCCATCGGGGCGGCCGTCGGCGACGTCCGGCGGGGCCTGATCGGCCAGGTGCCCGGCCACCTCCGCGACGCCCACTACCCGGGCGCGGCCAAGCTCGGCCACGGGGACGGGTACAAGTACCCGCACGACTTCGACCACGGGGTGGTGCGGCAGGAGTACGCGCCCGAGCAGGTGCGCGACCGCCGCTACTACGAGCCGACCCGCCATGGCGCCGAGGCCCCGGTGGCCGAACGCTGGGCCAAGATCCGCGACTTTCTCCGAGGGTCGTGATCGTGGCGTTTGCGTCAGGCGGCGCTCGAGCGCTCTTGCTGTGATCTACATCGTAAAGGGCGTCGCTCAGGTTCTTGGGGTGCGTGACGTCGGGCGTTCGGCCGGCGCGACTGGTGCGGGCAGGGGGTCGGCGGTGCGTCGGGCGTCGGCTCGGCCACCGGCCCGGCGGGCCGGGCGTGCGGGATGGCGTAAGTTGGGGGTGCGGACGTGTCAAGGCACGACCGGGCCGGGACCGGCCGGCGGCGCGTGGTGTCAGCGCGGCCCGTGCTGCGAGGTGGCCCGTGGTGCAAGGCGGCGCTGGTGCCAAGGCAGCATGTGGTGCCAGGGCAGCGCTTGGTGTCAGGGCGGCGTATGGCGTCTGGCCCGCGAGGTCCAGAGTGGTGAGCGAGGTCGAGGAGACCAGCGAAGCCGGGCCGGTGTGCGAGGTCGGGGCGGGTGCGGTGCGGCGGGTGACGGTCGCGGAAGTGACGGGTGCCGACGCGGCGGGTCGATCAAGACCGGCGACCTCACCAAGGTTGTCACTTCAACGCGATAGGGTCTTGCCGTTCCGGCCCAGCGCACGAGGGAGATGAGCGGATGCTTACCGCTGGAGAGCTCGCCGGGCTGATCGCGGCCATCGGCTGGATAGTCCTGGTCTGCGTTCTGGCCATGGTGCTCGTCAAGCTCGCCAGGCTGCTCACCGAGACCACCAAGGCGGTCTCCGACCTGAACGATCGCCTGGCGCCGCTGCTGGACGACATGAGCGTCACGGTCAACGAGACCAACAGGCAGCTGGTCGCCGTCGAGGCCATCGCCAAGGACGTCAAGCAGGTCAGCGGCCACGCCGCCAAGCTCAGCGCGGTCACCCAGACCATCTTCACCGGGCCGCTGATCAAGGTGTCGTCGCTCGGATACGGCGTGCGGCGCGCGATCGAGGCCCGCAGGGCGCCCAGGCTCAGGGCGAGGCCCCAGCCCGGGTTCACGGCCGAAGCCAAGGCCGAGACCAAGGTCGCGCGGAGGCGGACGCGATGATCAGGCGGCTGTTCTATCTGTCGCTGGGCGCGTTCCTCACCTTCTGGGTGATGCGCAGGCTGCAGGCGCTCCATCCCAACCACGTCGCACGCAGGACGGCGGACAGCGCCGCGGGGATGCTCCAGCAGGTGAGAGACTTTACTTTCGACGCGCTCGGCGAGGCCGCGGAGCGCGAAACCGAGTTGCGAGCACGCTTCGGGCTCGACAAGGCTGAAGACAACAACTAACGCAAAGGATGGCCAACATGGAGTCGGCAGAGATCGCCCGCCGCTTCCTACGCTTCTTCGAGGAGCGTGGGCACAAGGTAGTGCCCTCGGCCAGCCTGATCGCCGAAGACCCCACGCTGCTCCTGGTTAATGCCGGTATGGTGCCGTTCAAGCCGTACTTCCTGGGGCAGCGCAAGCCTCCGGCGTCCCGGCTGGCCACCGCGCAGAAGTGCGTGCGCACCCCCGACATCGACGAGGTCGGCAAGACGACCCGGCACGCCACGTTCTTCCAGATGCTGGGCAACTTCTCCATCGGCGACTACTTCAAGTCCGAAGTGATCCCGTTCGCGTGGGAGCTGCTCACCCGCTCGGAGTCCGACGGCGGCTTCGGCTTCCCCGAGGAGCGGCTCTGGGCGACCGTCTACCAGGACGACGACGAGGCGTACGACATCTGGCGCAACCGCGTCGGCGTGCCGGAGCAGCGCATCCAGCGGCGGGGCCTGGAGGACAACTACTGGCACATGGGCGTGCCCGGTCCCGGCGGCCCCTGCTCGGAGATCTACTACGACCGCGGCGCCGAATACGGCAAGGAGGGCGGCCCCGTCGCCGACGAGGACCGCTACCTCGAGGTGTGGAACCTCGTCTTCATGCAGTACCAGCTCAGCGCGGTCCGGACCAAGGTCGACTTCGACGTGGCGGGCGAGCTGCCGGCGAAGAACATCGACACCGGCATGGGCCTCGAGCGCATGGCGACGATCCTGCAGGGCGTCGACAACCTCTACGAGATCGACACCACGTACAAGATCCTCGACAAGGCGGCCGAGCTCACCAAGACCCGCTACGGGCGCGACCACCGCGCCGACGTCAGTCTGCGCGTGATCGCCGACCACGTCCGCACCGGCACCATGCTGGTGGCCGACGGCGTGCTGCCCAGCAACGAGGGCCGCGGCTACGTGCTGCGCCGCATCCTGCGCAGGTCCGTGCGCAACCTGCGGCTGCTCGGCTCCGGCGACGACCGCTACATGCACGAGCTGACCGACGTCGCGATCAACGTCATGGGCGAGCAGTACCCCGAGCTCAAGGCCGACGCGCCGCAGATCCACGCCGTCATCGACGCCGAGGAGGCGTCGTTCCTCGGCACGCTCCGCACCGGCACGGCGATCTTCGACGTGGCGGTCGAGGAGACCAAGCGCAAGTCCGGCACCTCGCTCTCCGGCGACCAGGCGTTCCAGCTCCACGACACCTACGGCTTCCCGATCGACCTGACGCTGGAGATGGCGGCCGAGCAGGGGCTCAAGGTCGACGAGGAGGGCTTCCGCCGGCTCATGAAGGAGCAGCGGGAGCGGGCCAAGGCCGACGCCGCGGCGAAGAAGACCGGCAACGCCGACATCTCCGTCTTCGGGCACCTGCTGGAGAAGGCGGGCAAGGTCGAGTTCCTCGGCTACGACCAGACCGAGGCCGACACGAGCGTGGTCGGCATCCTCGCCGACGGCGTGTCCGTGCCGGTGGCGGGGGCGGGGACGACCGTGGAGGTCGTGCTCGCGCGCACCCCGTTCTACGCCGAGGGCGGCGGCCAGCTCGCCGACCAGGGCGTGATCCGCACCAGCGGCGGCGAGATCGAGATCGTCGACGTGCAGTCGCCGCTCGCGGGCCTCGTCGTCCACCGGGGCAAGGTCCGCAGCGGCGAGGTCAAGGTCGGCGACGAGGCGCAGGCGGAGATCGACATCGAGCGCCGCCGCGCGATCTCGCGTAGCCACAGCGCGACCCACCTCGTCCACCGCGGCTTCAAGAACGCGCTGGGCGAGACGGCCGCGCAGGCGGGCTCGGAAAACTCTCCCGGCCGCTTCCGCTTCGACTTCACCGCGGCGGGCGCGGTGCCCGCGAGCGTGCTGCGCGACGTCGAGGACGAGGTCAACGCGGTGCTCATCAACGACCTCAAGGTCAACGCCTTCTACACCTCGCAGGCGGAGGCCAGGGCGATGGGCGCGCTGGCGATGTTCGGCGAGAAGTACGGCGACGAGGTCCGCGTGGTCGAGATCGGCGACTACTCGCGCGAGCTGTGCGGTGGCACCCACGTTCACAGCTCCGGCCAGCTCGGCCTGGTCAAGGTGCTGGGCGAGCAGTCGGTCGGCGCGGGCGTGCGCCGGGTCGAGGCGCTCGTCGGCATCGACGCCTTCCGCTTCCTGGCCCGCGAGAGCGTGCTGGTCGCGCAGCTCACCGAGCAGCTCAAGGCGCGCCGCGAGGAGCTGCCCGAGCGCATCGACGGCATCGTCACCCGGCTGCGCACGGCGGAGAAGGAGCTGGACAAGCTCCGCTCCGCGCAGGTGCTCCAGGTGGCGGGCGATCTGGCGGCCAACGCCCGTGACCTGCGGGAAGTCTCTGTCGTGACACACCGCGCGCCTGATGGCACCGGTGCCGACGATCTGCGTAAGCTCGCGCTTGACGTGCGTGGCAGGTTCCCGGCCGGCCGGCCGGCGGTCATCGTGATCGCCGGCGTCCCCTCCGACCGTCCTGTGGTGGTTGCCGCGGTCAACGAGGCGGGGCGCGAGCGGGGGCTCAAGGCCGGACGGCTGGTCGGCGTCGCCGCCAAGGCTCTTGGGGGTGGCGGTGGCGGCAAGGACGATGTCGCGCAGGGTGGCGGCACACGACCGGAGGGGATCGGCGACGCCCTTCAGCAGGTCGAGCAGGCTATCGCGGATCAGCTCGGCTGACATGCGATTCGGCACGCGGATCGGCGTGGACGTCGGTTCCGTACGCGTCGGCGTGGCCCGCAGCGACCCTTCGGGGCTGCTGGCCACGCCGGTCGAGACCGTCAAGCGGGGCAAGGGCGACCTCGACCGCATCGCCGCGATCGTCTCCGAGCACGAGGCGATCGAGGTGATCGTGGGGTTGCCCACCTCGCTGTCCGGACGCGAGGGGCAGGCGGCCTCGCTGGCCCGCCAGTTCGCCGCCGACCTCGCGGTCCGGCTCGCGCCGACGCCCGTGCGGCTGTTCGACGAGCGGCTGACCACGGTCGCCGCGACGCACGGGCTACGGGCGAGCGGCATGAAGGCCAAGAAGCAGCGCGGCGTCGTCGACCAGGCGGCGGCGGTCGTGCTGCTGCAGGACGCGCTCGACTCCGAGCGCGCCACAGACAGACCCCCAGGCAGGCCCGTCGCACCGCCCCCAGCGGCCGGCGGACCTGCCTCATGAGCGCGCGCGTCACGGGGGCCACGCCCGCGCCGGACGCGCACGCGTACGGGCAGGTCGAGCGCTGGTCCGTACGGCTCTCACCGGCGACGGCGTTCCGGGCCTCGAGCACCCGCCAGGGGGACTGGGGGGTGGTCGCGTGAACGGCACGCCCGAGAACGGCACGCCCGAGGACGAGGACGACCTCGGCGACGTGATCCCGTTCGCCGCCGACGACTCCACGCCGGAGGAGTACGAGTCACCACAGGCCGCGCCCGAGGCGGAGCCGGAGGCTGTCTCCGAGGCGCAGGCTGTCCATGAGGCGCAGGCTGTCTCTGAGGCGGGCACTGTGCCGGAAGCGGAGGCCGGTCCGAAGGCGGATCCCGTGCACGAGGCCGGAACCGCCCAGGAGGCGCAGGCTGCGCGTGAGGGAGAGATCGCTCCGGAGGCGGATGCCGTGCACGAGGCGGGAACTGCTCCGGAGGCGGGGACCGTGCGCGGGGGAGGGATCGCTCCAGAGGCGGAGGCTGCGCGCGAGGGAGGGATCGCTCCGGAGGTAGGGACCGTTCCAGCGGCGGAGGTCGTAAGCCCGTCCGGGCGACGCCGTCAGGCCCTGCGCAAGGCCGGGATCGTCTCCGCGGGCCTGGTCGTGTCCCTGGTGGCGATGGGGGCCGGGATGATCGCGGTGGTCAAGCCGTACCTCAGCCCCGACGACTTCGACGGGCCCGGCGGTGGCGTCGTGACGGTGCGGATCGCGCCGGGCGCCAGCGCGGAGGACATCGGCTCGACGCTGGCCGAGGCCGGGGTGGTGGCGAGCGCGCGGTCGTTCGTGCGGGCGGCGGAGGAGCGAGCGGTCACCAACCGGCTGCGGCCGGGACACTACCGCCTGCGCAAGGGCATGGCCGCAGGGGCGGCGCTCGACCTGCTGCTCGCCCCGGCCTCCAGGGTCGTGCGGCGGGTCACCATACCCGAGGGCATGCGGACGTCCGAGGTGCTCGCCCGGGTCGCCAAGCAGACCGGGCTGCCGCTCAAGGAGCTGCAGAGCGTCGACAAGGGTCTTGTCGGCCTGCCCAAATACGCTGCGGGGCTCGAAGGGTTCCTGTTTCCCGCGACGTACGAGATCGAGCCCGGCGACACGGCCGTGGACGTGCTGGCGGCGATGGTCGAGCGCTTCGGCGTCGCCGCGCGGCAGGTGGGTCTGGAGGCGCAGGCGGCGCGCAGGCACCTGACGCCGCTGGAGGCCGTCACAGTGGCCAGCATGATCCAGGCCGAGGGCGGGACCGACGCGGACTACCCGAAGATCTCCAGGGTGATCTACAACCGCCTCCAGAAGGACACCAAGCTGGAGATCGACAGCACCGTTCTGTACGCACAGAACCGCCGGACCCTGAGGATCACGGAGCGTGATACCAAGGTCGACTCCCCGTACAACACCTATCGCCACAAGGGACTGCCGCCCGGGCCCATCGCGAATCCGGGGGAGAAGGCACTGATTGCGGCCCTGAACCCGGCCAAGGGTGATTGGCACTGGTTTGTCACGACAGATCCGGCGCATAGAATCACCAAATTCACCAACAAAGAGAGCGAGTTCGTGAGATACCGGGAAGAGTTGAAAAAGAACCTCGGGACGAACTGATGTTCGATGGAACTCCCCCCGTTCCGGCGCAAATGCCCCAAAACCGGGCATGCGCCCTCTTTCCATCCCCTAGCATGGCTACTCAGCGTGCTCTCCGCTGGTCGTGGGAGCATGTCCGGCGGACCCCCCAGTTCCGCTCGGTAACGACGCCAGCCGTTTTGGCAGTTTCGCTTGACGCCTGGCCGGCCGTACCGGGAGATTGGCCAGCGCACCTATGAACGATCTCGATCTGAACACTCTGCTCGGCGCCGAGGACGACGAAGGTCGTGCCCGGCGCCGTCCTCGCGGTTCCGGCAAGCGCGGCGGGCGCCGACGGCGCAGGCGCCGCAACCGGGGCGGCTTGATAGCGCCGCTGCTCGCCTTCGTCGTGCTGGCGGGCATCATCGGCGGCGGCGGATACTACGGCTACCTGTGGCTCAGCGACGCGCTCGTGCCCGACGACTTCACCGGCCAGGGCACCGGCGAGGTCGTCCTGGAGATCAAGGACGGCCAGAGCGCATCCGAGGTGGCGCAGGAACTCGAGCGGCTGGGGGTCGTGGCCAGCGCCAGGGCGTTCACCAACGCGATCGGCAACGCCAACAAGAGCGGCTCGCTCCAGCCCGGCTCGTACAAGCTGCGCAAGAAGATGTCCGCCGCGCAGGCGGTGGCGATGCTCATCCCGGAGAACCGGCTGCTGGCCAGGGTGTCGATCCCGGAGGGCAAGCGCCTGTCCGACACCTTGAGCATCCTCGCCAAGGCGACCGGCAAGCCCGCCAAGGAGTTCACCGCCGCGGCCAAGGACGTCGGCGAGCTCGATCTGCCGCCCTACGCCAGGAACAAGCTCGAGGGGTACGCCTTCCCGGCCACGTACGACTTCCAGCCCAAGACCACGCCGAAGGAGATGCTGGCGACCATGGTCAAGCGGTTCAACCAGACCGCCGAGACCATGGATCTCGAGGGCGGCGCCAAGGCGCTCGGCCACACGCCACACGAGATCATGGTCATCGCGAGCATCGTGCAGGCCGAGGCCGGCCGGGCCGAGGACATGTCGAAGATCGCCCGCGTCATCTACAACCGGCTCGAGCGCAAGCCGCCGATGAAGTTGGAGATGGACAGCACGGTCATGTACGCGCTGAACAAGTACCGCACCTACGCCACCCACGCCGAGCTGCAGACCAAGTCCCGCTACAACACCTACATGTACGAGGGGCTGCCGCCCGGCCCGATCGCCAACCCCGGCGACCACGCGATCGAGGCAGCGCTCAATCCGGCGAAGGGCTCCTGGCTGTACTTCGTGGCCACCGACCCCAAGGGCAGCATCACCGAGTTCGCCACCACCGAGGCCGAGCGTCAGGCGCTGCTGGCCAAGTGCACCAGGAACGGCGGCTGCGGCGGCTGATGCCCGCCTCGCCCGCCCTCTGCGCCACCATGGGCACCGACCGTCCTCAGCGGGCGCGGCCGTGTTCCGTGCCGCGGGAGGGCGGTGGGGCGCCGATGCGTCGTGCGCTTGCAGATGCAGGCGGGTGACGGGCGGGGCCGCGCCCTGGCACCTGCCCAAGGGACGCTCCTCCGATGTGGGACGAAGCGTCGCGACGCGCGCACTGCGGGCCGTCCAGGTGGCAGGGCGTTGGCGATAGGGTCTTGCGTGTTCGGAAGGAGTGTGGATGCGGGCTGCGGTGATGGGGTCGCCCATCGGTCATTCGCTCTCGCCCTACCTGCACCGCGCCGCGTACCAGGCGATGGGGCTCGACGGGTGGAGCTACGAGGCGTTCGAGTGCGACGAGGCGCGGCTGCCCGGACTGCTGGGTGAGCTGGTGCCCGTGCGCGGCCAGGGGCCGGACGACGCGGACGCCTGGGCGGGGCTGTCGCTGACCATGCCGCTCAAGCGGGCCGTGCTGCCCCTGCTCGACACCGTGTCCGAGCCGGCTCTGGAGGTCGGCGGCGCCAACACCGTGGTGTTCCGCGACGGGCTGCGGCACGGCCACAACACCGACGTCTACGGCATCGAGCAGGCGCTGGCCGAGGCCGGGGTGCCCGCGCCGCGCTCGGCGACCGTGCTGGGCGGAGGGGCCACGGCGGCCTCGGCGCTCGCGGCGCTGCGTAACCTGGGGCTGTTCTCGGCGACCCTGCTGGTGCGCGACCCCGCGCGGGCGGGGGAGACGATGGAGGTGGCCGAGCGGCTGGGCGTGGCGCTGGCGGTGGAGACGTTCGACAAGCTCGACGCCCTGACGCGGGTGGATCTGGTGGTGTCGACGCTGCCCGGCGGGGCCGCGGACGCGTTCGCCGACCGGCTGGCTCGGGTGCCCGCGCTCTTCGACGTGGTCTACTCGCCCTGGCCGACCAGCGCGGCGGCGGCCGTCCGAGCCGCGGGCGGCACCGTGGTCGGGGGGTTCGCGATGCTGTTGCACCAAGCGGTGCGGCAGGTGGAGCTGATGACGGGCCGCACGGACGTGCCGGTGGAGGCCATGCGCGCGGCAGGCGAGGCGGAGCTCGCTAGGCGGGCATCTCGAACGGGTTGATCACGGTCACGCCGGTGTCCGCGAAGTCCTTCACGTTCCGCGTGACCACGCTCCAGCCGTGAATCCTGGCTGTGGCTGCGATTAACGCGTCGGAGACGGAAAGTGTGCGCATGCAGCGCATGCGCCCCCATTCCTCTGCGACATCGTTGGTGATGGGGATGATCCGATCCTGGAAGGAGCGGAAGAGCCGGGCGAGCCACCTTTCGAGCACCAAGGCCTGCTGGGATCGCTCTTGCGGCGCTGCTCGATGCCCCAGCGGATTTCACCGATCGACATGACGCTGAGGTAGAGAGTCGGCCCCAGGGATGCATCAACCCACCCCTTCACCTGCACGTCGCCGTGCGGCTTGCGCACCTCGGAGATGATGTTGGTGTCGAGGATGTAGCCGACGCTCACCAGCCGAGGTCCACTTCTCGCGGGAGGCCCTTGTCGCGTGGGAACTCCAAATCGTCTGGCCAGTCCGGATCATGGAGCAGGAACTCCTTGAAGTCCGGCTGCTTCCCCTTGAGCCGGCGGTATTCCTCCATGTCGAGGATCACCACCACGTCCCTGCCGTGCTTCGTGACGATCTGCGGCCCTTCGTCGTGAGCCTTCCTGACGACTTCACTGAAGTGCTGCTTGGCCTCTTGTAGCTGCCATTTGGTCACCTCTGCCTGGATTGCGGCCATGAGACCCCTTTCTGTCTAGTCTGGACAGAAGTCCATCGCGGGGACTTTGGCCAGGCGGGATGATTCGGGGAAGTCCAGTGGTTGTGGTAATGTAGCTCTCTGATCGGTCCGGCATGCACTGCTGGACGCGCAAGCGGAGGTCTCCCTCCCACCTGAGTCGCCGAAAGGCGGCCGGGTCCAGGATCACGCCGGACTACTCCGGGGAGCTCAAAGGCCACGAAGCCAAAGAGCTCAGTGGCCCCGCATGCGCGACGTGCGGGGCTTTTCGCGTTCAGTGAGAAGTCCCCGCCACGACGAGCACGTAGGGATCGCAAACCTAGGAGGCCCCATCAGCACTGAGCCCCGCATCAACGAGCGTATCCGAGTTCCCGAGGTTCGCCTCGTGGGCCCGAACGGCGAGCAGGTAGGCATCGTCTCGATTCACGACGCCCTGAAGCTCGCCCAGGAGGCCGATCTCGACCTCGTCGAGGTCGCGGCCACGGCTCGACCGCCCGTGTGCAAGCTCATGGACTACGGCAAGTTCAAGTACGAGTCCGCGATGAAGGCGCGCGAGGCGCGCAAGAATCAGGCGCACACGATCATCAAGGAGATCAAGCTCCGGCCGAAGATCGACCCGCACGACTACGAGACCAAGAAGGGTCACGTGGTCCGGTTCCTCAAGGCAGGAGACAAGGTCAAAGTCACGATCATGTTCCGTGGTCGCGAGCAGTCCCGGCCGGAGCTCGGCTTCCGGCTGCTGCAGCGGCTGGCGGACGACGTCCAGGAGCTGGGGTTCGTGGAGTCCCACGCCAAGCAGGACGGGCGCAACATGATCATGGTGATCGGTCCGCACAAGAAGAAGGCCGAGGCCAAGGCCGAAAAGGCCGCAGCCAAGGCACAGCGTGGCAGCGAGGACACTTCCCCACAGGAAGGATGACCCGCGGTTGGGGTTAGCCTTACAGGACACCCCGATTCAGCCACCAGCAGACGAAGACGCCGCGACCGGGTCGGCCCAGCACCGGCCCGGCCCGTGGCACGACCGAAACGAGGAGAGACGGCGACATGCCGAAGATGAAGACGCACAGCGGTGCGAAGAAGCGGTTCCGGCTTACCGGCACCGGCAAGATCAAGCGTCGCCGTGCCAACCGCGCGCACTACAACGAGTGGAAGTCCTCCACGCTGACGCGCCGTCTCAAGAACGAGGTCGTCCTTTCCGACGCCGATTCCAAGAAGATCAAGAAGCTGCTCGCTAAGTAGCGCGATTCCCCGGGGAGAAGAAACATGGCACGCGTGAAGCGGGCGCTCAACGCCAAGAAGAAGCGCAGGGTCGTCCTCGAAAGGGCAAGCGGTTACCGCGGCCAGCGGTCGCGTCTTTACCGCAAGGCCAAGGAGCAGATGCTCCACTCGATGACGTACGCCTACCGGGACCGCAAGGACCGTAAGGGCGCGTTCCGTCGTCTGTGGATCCAGCGGATCAACGCCGCCGCCCGACAGAACGGCATGACCTACAACCGCCTGATCCAGGGTCTGCGCCTGGCCGGCGTCGAGGTCGACCGCAAGATCCTCGCCGACCTCGCGGTCAATGACAGCCAGACCTTCGCCGCGCTGGTCGAGGCCGCCAAGAAGGCGCTGCCGGCGAACGTGAACGCCCCGGCCGCGAGCTGACGAGCCGCGAGCTGAGGTAATTGCCTTAATCGAGGGGCCCACCGATGACGGTGGGCCCTTTGTTGCTGTACGGGACAGGGAGAGAGCATGGCCGGGTCCGAGCTGACCAACGTGAAGTCGCCGAGGGTGAAGGCGGCCAGGCGGCTCACCAAGCGGGCCTTCAGGGAGCAGGACCGCAGGTTCCTGGCCGAGGGGCCGCAGGCGGTGCGCGAGGCGCTCAAGCTGGAGGGTGTGCCGCTGGAGCTGTTCAGCACAGCCGACGCCGAGCTGCGCCATCCCGAGCTGATCACCGAGGCCACCCTCAAGGGCATACCCGTGCACCGGGCCAGCGGCGAGGTCATGTCGGAGCTGTCTCAGACCGTGACGCCGCAGGGGCTGGTGGCGGTCTGCAAGCTCGTCCACGTGCCCCTGGACGAAGCCCTGGAAGGCACGCCCCGCCTGGTCGCGGTGCTCGCCCACGTGCGCGACCCCGGCAACGCCGGCACCGTCATGCGGGCCGCCGACGCGGCCGGCGCCGACGCGGTCATCTTCACCGACGCCTCCGTCGACCCGTACAACGGGAAATGTGTACGCGCCAGCGCCGGCAGCCTGTTCCACTTGCCCGTCGTCATCGGTGCACCAGTGAGCGCCGCCGTGCGTCAACTGAAGGAGCGGGGACTGCGCGTGCTGGCGGCCGACGGCGCGGGCAAGCACACGCTCGACGATGTCGATCTCACGGGGCCCACCGCGTGGATCTTCGGTAACGAGGCTTGGGGACTGCCGGAGGAGATACTGTCCGAGGCGGACGATGTGGTCAGAGTGCCCATCTATGGACAGGCTGAAAGCCTGAACCTGGCCGCCGCCGCGGCGGTATGCCTTTACTCCTCTGCTAGGGCTCAGCGAGTGCCCTAGGCGGCGGGAAACCCGCTATTGTCGGCGTTGTAGGCGGAGGAGGCAGGTCGTGCACGGCGCAGACACCGACGGGCGAGTAGTGGCCGCCGCGTGCACGATAGCCATCGACGACCTTCCCGACGGCCTCATCGTGACCGACCGATATGGCTGTGTGCTGGCCGTCAACCGGGCCGCCGCCCGGCTCACCGGCGTGGCCGTGGAGCGCGCGGTCGGCGGGCACATGAGCGACGTCTTCCCCTTTCGCGACCACGACGGGCGCGACTGGTGGAAGGCGCTCGACCCCGAGGGCGGTCTGCGCATCAGGAGCAGGGTGCCGGAGCGGCCGCTGCACCTGCCCGGCGGCCAGGAGCTCTACGTCGCGGCCAGGCTCGTACGCGAGCCCGAGCGCTGCGGCGAGGTCGAGCGCGTCACGATCACCCTGCGCGACGGCGGCGCCCGCGCGCGGCTGGAGCGCAGCCGCGCCGACCTGGTCTCCACCGTGGCCCATGAGCTGCGCTCGCCGCTGACCAGCGTCAAGGGGTTCACCGCGACCATGCTGGCCAAGTGGTCGCGCTTCACCGACGAGCAGAAACGGGTCATGCTCGAGACCGTCAACAACGACGCCGACCGGGTCACGCGGCTCATCACCGAGCTGCTCGACGTCTCGCGCATCGAGTCCGGCCGGCTGGAGGTGCGCCGCCAGGTCGTCGACATCCCCGCCAGGGTGCGCCGCCTGATCGCCGGGCGGGTCGCGGCCGGGGAGGCCGAAGAGCGCTTTCGCCTGGTGACCGGCGATGACCTGCCGGAAATGTGGCTCGACCAGGACAAGATCGACCAGATCCTGGGTAATCTGGTGGAAAACGCGCTGCGCCACGGGCGTGGCACTGTGACAATCGAGATCGAGTCTGTCGGATGGGGAGTTGCCGTGTCGGTGCGCGATGAGGGCGAGGGCATCGAGCCCGAGCTGGCTCCGCGTGTCTTCAGGCAGTTCTGGCGGGGCGGCAACAGCCGCAGGCGCGGCGGCACCGGGCTCGGCCTCTTCATCGTCAAGGGCCTGGTCGAGGCGCACGGCGGCACGATCACCGTGCAGCGTGCGCCCGAGGGCGGGGCGGAGTTTCGATTTACCGTGCCCACCGGCACGCCCGACTTCGCCACCCCGTAGCGATCGAGTCGGCCCCGGTGGGCGGGCCCACTAGACTCTTTTCCGCTCAAGCCCTGGATACGGAGCTCACTCTTGTCTGACTACGACCCCGTCGAGGTGACACCGTTGCATGCCGACGAGGTGTCCCGCATGGAGGCCGACGCCATCGCGGCGATCAAGGCGGCCGACAGCCTCGACGCACTCAAGCAGGCCAGGCTGGCGCATGCCGGCGACCGCTCGCCCATCGCCCTGGCCAACCGCGAGATCGGCGCCCTGCCGCCGGCCGCCCGCGCCGAGGCGGGCAAGCGCGTCGGCACCGCCCGCAAGGCGATCAACGAGGCGCTCGCCGCCCGCCAGGCCGAGCTGGAGGCCGAGCGTGACGCGCGGGTGCTCGTCGAGGAGAGCGTCGACGTCACCCTGCCCTGGGACCGGCGGCCGCGCGGCGCCCGCCACCCGCTGACCACGCTGCAGGAGCGCATCGCCGACGCGTTCGTCGCCATGGGATACGAGGTGGCCGAGGGGCCCGACCTCGAAGGCGAGTGGTTCAACTTCGACGCTCTCAACATCGCGAAGGACCACCCGGCCCGCTCCGACCACGACACGTTCTTCGTCGGGTCCACCGACTCCGGCATGGTGCTGCGCACGCAGACCTCGCCGGTGCAGATCCGCGCGCTGCTCCAGCGCGAGCTGCCGGTCTACGTGATCTCGCCGGGCAAGACGTTCCGCACCGACGAGCTCGACGCCACCCACACCCCGGTCTTCCACCAGACCGAGGGGCTGGCCGTGGACGAGGGCCTGACGATGGCCCACCTAAAGGGCACGCTCGACCGGTTCGCGGAGGTGATGTTCGGCAAGGGCATCACGACCCGGTTCCGGCCCAACTACTTCCCGTTCACCGAGCCGTCCGCCGAGATGGACCTCAAGTGCTTCGTCTGCCGCGGCGCCTCGGCCGTCCCCGGCAATCCGCCCTGCCGCACCTGCAAGTCGGAGGGCTGGATCGAGTGGGGCGGCTGCGGCATGGTCAACCCGCGCGTGCTGATCGCCTGCGGGGTCGATCCGTCGCGGTATTCGGGCTTCGCCTTCGGCATGGGCATCGAGCGGACGCTGATGTTCCGCCACAACGCCGAGGACATGCGTGACATGGTCGAGGGAGACGTGCGCTTCACCCTCCCGTTCGGAATGGAGATCTGATGAAGGTCCCGCTTTCCTGGCTGCGGGAGTATGTCGATCTCCCAGCGGTCACCGCCCACGAGGTGGCCGACAAGCTCACCGCCGCCGGCCTCAAGCTGGAGTCGATCAGCTCGCACGGCCACGACGTCAAGAACGTCGTCGTCGGCGAGGTGCTCGAGATCGAGGAGCTGACCGGCTTCAAGAAGCCGATCAGGCACTGCAAGGTCGAGACGGGCGAGGCGACGCCACGCGAGATCGTCTGCGGCGCCACCAACTTCTCCGCCGGCGACCGCGTGCCCGTCGTGCTGCCCGGTGGCGTGCTGCCCGGCGGGTTCGAGGTCGGGGCGCGCAAGACGTACGGGCGCATGTCGGAGGGCATGATCTGCTCCGAGCGCGAGCTCGGGCTCGGCGACGAGCACGGCGGCATCATGGTGCTGCCACCGGACACCCCGATCGGCGCGGACGTGGTCGAGCTGCTCGGCCTGCGTGACGAGGTCATCGAGCTGGAGATCACGCCCGACATCGGCTACGCGCTGTCGATCAGGGGCGTCGCGCGCGAGGTGGCGACCGCGTTCGGGGTGGAGTTCCGCGACCCCGCCGGCATCGAGCCGCCCGCCGAGACCGGCCCGTCGTGGCCGGCCTCGATCGCCGACCCCACCGCCTGCGACAGGTTCGTGCTGCGCGAGGTCCGCGGCTTCGACCCCGCCGCCCAGAGCCCGCTCTGGATGCGGGTACGCCTCACGCGTGCCGGCATGCGGCCCGTGTCGCTGGCCGTCGACATCACCAACTACCTGATGCTCGAGCTGGGCCAGCCGCTGCACGCGTTCGACCGCGGCAAGCTGAGCGGCGAGATCGTCGTGCGCAGGGCCGTGGCGGGCGAGCGCCTCGAGACGCTCGACCACGTCGTACGCGAGCTCGACCCCGACGACATCCTCATCACCGACCAGTCGGGGCCGATCTCGATGGCCGGCACCATGGGCGGGCTCGAGACCGAGATCTCCGGCAGCTCGACCGACATCGTCATCGAGGCCGCCCACTTCTCGGCGACCGGCATCTCGCGCGAGTCGCGCAGGCACGGGCTGGTGTCGGAGGCGTCCAAGCGGTTCGAGCGCGGCGTCGACCGGGAGCTGCCGCTCGTCGCCTCGTGGCGGGCCGTGCAGCTGCTGGCCGAGCTGGGCGGCGCGACCATACAGGCCGGCGTCACGCACGCCGAGGTCGAGGTGTCGCCGGCGCGCATCGCGATCCCGGCGGGCTACCCCAGCACCGTGGCCGGCGTCGACTACTCCAGGGACACCGTGATCACCCGGCTGGAGCAGGTCGGCTGCGTCGTGACAGCCGGCAACGACCCGGCCGTGCGCAAGGGCGGCGTCGACCCGACCGGCGTCGTCACCGGCGGCGCGCTGGCGGCCAAGCTGGCCGTCACCGGCGACGACATGATCACGGTGACGCCGCCGTCCTGGCGTCCCGACCTCACCGACCCGAACGACCTGGCCGAAGAGGTCATCCGGCTGGAGGGCTACGAGAGCCTGCCGTCCGTGCTGCCCGCCGCCCCCGCCGGCGCGGGCCTCACCGAGGGGCAGCGGCTGCGCAGGCGGGTCGGCAGGGCGCTGGCCGAGGGCGGCTACGTCGAGGTGCTCAGCTACCCGTTCATCAGCCCCGATGACTTCGACCGGCTGCTGCTGCCCGCCGAGGACGCGCGCCGCCACGCCATGCGGCTGGCCAACCCGCTGTCGGAGGACGAGCCGCTGATGCGCACGACGCTGCTGCCGGGGCTGCTCAAGACCCTGGTGCGCAACGTCGGCCGCGGGTTCTCCGACGTGGCGCTGTTCGAGACGGGGCCGGTCTACCGGCCGCGCGAGGGCGCTCCCGAGGTGGCGCCGGTGCTCGGGGTCGAGCGCCGGCCGACCGCCGAGGAGCTGGCCTCGATCGAGGCGGCGCTGCCCGACCAGCCGCTGCGGGTCGCCGTGGTGCTGGCCGGGGAGTTCGAGCGGTCCGGCTGGTGGGGCGGCGGGCGCGCGGCCTCCTGGGCCGACGCGGTGCAGGCCGCGCGGCTGGTCGCGGGCGAGGCACGGCTGGAGCTGTCGATCAGCGCCGACCAGCACGAGCCCTGGCACCCCGGCCGCTGCGCCGCCCTCTACGTGGGCGACACGCTGGTGGGACACGCGGGCGAGCTGCACCCACGCGTCATCGAGGCGTACGGGCTGCCCAAGCGGACCGCGGCCATGGAGCTGGAGATCTCGCGCCTGGAAGCGGCCATGCCCGGGCCGGTGCAGACGCCGGCGGTGTCGGCCTACCCGGTGGCCACGCAGGACGTCGCGCTGATCGTGCCCGACTTCACGCCGGTCGCCGACGTGGAGGCCGCGCTGCGGGACGGCGCGGGCGAGCTGCTGGAGTCGATCCGGCTGTTCGACGTGTACGCGGGGGAGCAGGTGGGTGAGGGGAACAAGTCGCTCGCCTACACGATGCGCTTCCGCGCCGCGGACCGGACGTTGACGGTGGAGGAGACGACGGCGGCTCGGGACGCGGCGGTGGCCATGGCGGCCGACCGCGTGGGAGCTCAGCTGCGTAGCGCCTGAGCTGCTTTCACGGGGCTGGTACGGCTGGTGCCGTGCCGGCCCTTAGCGGGTTCTTGCCTTGTACAGATTGGTGAGATCGATGTCGATGTCGAACGGAACCGTGACTTTGAGTCTGTCGTGGTGGACGCCGCCCGGTGCGTAGGTCTGTGTGCCGGGAATGAGCTCGAAGACGAAGACAACCGGCTTGCCATCGACTTTCTCAATTCGCCAGAAGTGGGCAATCCCTGCCTTCGCGTAGAGGAGGGGCTTGCGCTCTCTGTCACGCGCCTCGGAGTCGGGTGAGACCACTTCTACAGCGAGGATGACGTCGTCGGCCTGGAAGCAGGTGACCTCGTTGTCGATGATCGCGTTGGGGCCCACGACGATCAGGTCAGGCTCTGGGCGCTGTTGCCGAGCTAGCTTGACGCTCATTCTCTGGACCACTTCATGGCCTGCCGGCATGAAATCTTCCAGTGCGTTGCACAGCCGGTGGATGGCCGATTGGTGGAAGTATCGCTGGGGGCTCGCGAAGACCAAGCTCCCATCAATCAACTCTGTGTGCGCAGGCAAATCCGGAATGCGATCGAGATCTTCTGCTACGAAGCCCTCCGGCGGCGGGAAGGCCCAGTCGGGTAGCGAGCGAGGAGTCATCTCATCCAACGCTACCGATGTATTGCGCTCACGCCACGTAAACGACTGCATACGCTTGCGGACATGAAGGCGGGAGGACGATGAGGCAGTTTCTGGTGTTCGCCGAGCGGGACGACGCCGAGGAGGTGGCGGAGACGCTCGAGGAGTGGTTTCCAGCGCTCGGGGTGCCGCGGGTGGTGCGGGAGACGCTGGCCGGGGAGGACGACGCCGACGACGCGCAGTGGCTGGTCGTCGTCGAAGGGCTGGACGAGGGTGCGCTGGCCAAGGTGGATGAGCTGGTGGAGCGGTACGAAGGGTGGCGCGAAGCGGGGTGAGTCGGCTCAGAGCTGGTCGAGCTCGGTCAGGTCGATGGCAATCTCGAAGGGCACCGATACCTTCAGAAAGTCGCGGTGAATGCCGGTGATGGCGTATGTCTTGGATGCCGGGTCCAGCTCGTAGACATAGACCACGGGCTTGCCGGTGTTCTTCTCGATCCGCCACAAGTGTTGAATCGCGGCCTGGGCATAGAGCTGCGGTTTGCGGTCACGGTCGCGGACCTCGGACGCCGGAGAGACGACCTCTACAACGAGGAGCACATCTCGCGCCTCGTAGAAGGTCTCGTCGTCGTCGCGCACGGCTTCGGCCTTGATCACCATCAGGTCAGGCTCCGGGCGCTGGCGTGGACCCAGAATGACGCTCATGTCGCGTCGCACCCGGAAGTCCTTCGGAGTGGCTTGGCGCAGGGCGACGACAAGGAGGTCGACGATCAGCGCATGGAAGGAGGCTTGGGGGCTCACGAAGACCAAGCTTCCATCAATCAACTCTGTGTGCGCAGGCAAATCCGGAATGCGATCGAGATCTTCGGCGACGAACCCACCCGGCGGAGGAAAGACCCAGTCTGGCAGCGAGGAATGCGTCATCTCGTGGATCACCGCTTCGGCCGTCATGGTGCAACGCTACCAATCTAATGCGCTCACGCTCTGTGAATGCGTACATACATTCAGCATGAGAGTTCGTCCGTCGCGAACGGGCTGTCCGTGACGCGGTGGGGCGGTGGAGAGTGGCGGCATGCGTATCGCCGTGTTGTCCGACATTCATGGAGTGCTGCCCGCGCTGGAGGCTGTGCTGGCCGAGCCCGAGGTGGCCGGGGCCGATCTGATCGTGTTGACCGGGGACATGGCCGCGGGGCCGATGCCGGTCGAGACGCTTGACGTGCTCGTCTCGCTGGGGGAGCGGGCGTTGTGGGTCAACGGGAACGCCGACCGGGAGCTGGTGGAGGTGGTCCGGGGGAAGGACAGCCCGTATCCCGTGTCGCAGTGGGCGGCCGAGCAGCTTCGGGACGATCAGGTCGAGTTGCTGGCTGGGCTGCCCGATCGGCAGGTGGTCGAGCTGGGGCGGCTGGGGACCACGTTGTTCGTGCACGCGACGCCGCGCAGGGATGACGAGATGATCCTCGTGGACAGCTCGCTGGAGCGGTGGGCAGAGGTGCTGGCGGGGGAGAGCGCCGACACCGTGGTGCTGGGGAACACGCACATGCCGTTCGTGCGGCTGGCCGACCGGGTGCTGGTCGTCAACCCTGGATCCATCGGGATGCCGTACGGGACGGACGGGGCGCACTGGGCGCTGCTGGACGGCGAGAGCGGGGCCGTGACCCTGCGGCGGACCCTGCTGGATGCCGCCCTGGTAGGGGAGCGGCTGGTCCGGGAGAGCGGGTTCGACGGGATCGAGGAGTGGGTGGCCGACTATGTGACCGGCGTTCACTCCGACGCGGAGGCGTTGCGGGTGTTCGCCGGGGCGGAGGGCAGATGAGCGTGCGCCCGGTCGGGTTGCGGGAGGCCGGCGCCACGTGGAGTGCCGCCGGACTCACCACGGCCGGGCGCTCGATCACCACACGTCGACGTCCACGCCGATCGCGATGGTCCGCAGGGCGCTGAGCGCGACCCAGGTGCGCGTGTTGCTGTCCAGCCCGTACTGGCCGGGCTCGCCGGTCTCGGGCAGCAGGTCGAGCACGGCGCTGATGTGGCCGCACTCCGCCGCGTTCCGGGCCACGTGTGCGGACTCGCGCCGCTTGGCCGCCTTGGGGAGTTTCGCGAGCCCGGCGTGCTGGGCGGCGAGATCGATGATCTGATCGGCGGTCGGACCGAGGGGCCGGCCCTCGGCCGCGATCCGTTCCGCCTCCGGCAGGCTGTCCCGCACCCAGTCCCGGTTGACCTCGCCCCACAGCTGGAGCAGATCCGGCTGCCCGTAGACGGCGAGGGCGCGGGCTGCCGGCCAGTCGTCGAACCAGCGCACGCCGTAGGCGTGCGGCTTGTCCGGGTCGTTCGGCTCGCTGCGCTCCCCGATCAGCTCGCGCACCAGCTTGGTCTCGCCCCGCCTGAGCAGGCAGACCAGCCAGGGCACGCCGTGGTACCGGCCCCTCGGCGTGCCCAGGCCGTCGTCCAGCACGACCCGGGCCTCCCGCTCCCGGCCGCACTCGGTGAGCGCCCACACCAGCGGCAGGCGGACTCCCCAGTTCGAACGGTGGGCATCGGCGGCCTCGCGCGCGGAGGCGAACCACTGCTCGGCGCGTTCGCGTTGCCCCAGGACCGCGCAGGCCCCGGCGATCGCCGGCATGTCCGCCGCGTCGTCCACGTCCGCGAGATCGCTGCCGGCGAGGACCGCGGCGGCTTCGGTGTCGAAACCGGCCGCGCCGAGCGCGAGCGCGATCCGCGCGAGGTGTCCGGGACGTCGCCGGTGTTCCGGGATCGCGAGGGCCAGTTCGCGGGCCTCGGCGGCCTCGCCCCGCCGGGCGCAGATCATCGCGAGTTGCTGGAGCGTGTCGACGACCCACTCCCTGTGAGAGATCGAGCTCTGAACAGCCAGGTCGACGAGGGTTCCCCGGACCACCGTGATCAGATCGGTGACGGTGGCGGTGTCGGGCGGCGGCCACGTCCCCGTCGCCTCCGCCGTGCTGCCACGTCCCCGGAACGGCGCCAGCAGCCGCTCGCTCTCCGGCGAGGCCGCCCCCACTCCCGCGTGGGCGGGATCGGGGAAGATTTCCTGCTCGCCCCAGCGGAACGGCCAGGCGAAGCGGCGGGCGACGGCCCAGCAGAGCCGGGCGTCGAGATCGTCGTCCCGGCCGGGCGGCGCGATGACCGTGCCGTCCTCGAACGCCACCGCCCAGGTGTCCTCGTCCAGCGCGAACGCCGGGTTGAGCCGGAGCCGGTCGCCGAGGTCGCGGCCGGTGAACAAGAGCGGGCGACGGGCGGCCGGGGCGTGGTGGAAGGGGTGGTCGGCCACGATCTCGCCGCTGCCGGGGCGAAGGAAGCGCACCGCGTGCGAACCGATCGCGATCAGCACGTCGCCGGCGGGCCATTCCAGGCCGAAGCTGTGATCCCACTGATCGATGGTGCGCTCCAGGACGCGCAGCCGCTCGGGGCGTCCGGCGAGCGACCAGATCTCGATCCGCCCCTCGGCGGTGACGCAGGCCGCCTGCTCGCCGTCCGGCGACCAGGCCCACGACCGGGCGTCCGAGCCGCGCGGGTTGGACGCGTCCGCCTGAACGTTCAGGTCGTGCCGGTGCTCGCCGGTCGTTCCGTCGATGATCCCGACGATCCCGCCCGCCGGGTCCACCACCGCCAGCCGGCCGCCCGGACCCCAGCACAGGACGTCGGCGCCCGGGTAACCCGGAAGCTCCGCCGTCGTCTCACCCGTCAGCGCGTCGGCGACGATGAGCTTCCCGTCGCGCTGGTAGGCCAGGAGCCGCTCGTCCAGGCTCCACTCGGGCGGAGCCGCATCCTGATCCTCTTCCAGGCGCAGAATCCAGGAGACCTGCTGTTTCTCCACGTCGAGCGAGATCGCCGCGTACTCGTCCGCCGACTCGCCATAGATCCGGGAGCCGTCGCGTGACCAGAACGCCCGGTCGAGGATGTGCGCGGGCTCGTCGCTCCAGGTTTCCCGGGACTCCTCCGGCGGTCCGCTGAACTCGATCGGCTGCGTTCCCTCAGGACGGGCGTCCGGTGGCCCGGCGACCGAGCCCTCGTGCATCGCCACGATGACGTTGCGCAGGAAGTCAGACTCGCCTCCGTAGACGGACGCGCGCCGGCCTTCGGGGGCGAAGGCCATGCCCGACGGCCTGCCGGAGGCGAGGAAGAACGCGTCGGCGATCGGCTCGCGGGCGGTGCCGAACGGGTCCCACACGCCGGTCGCGTTGGTGTTGTACTCCAGCGCGATTCGTGTGCCGTCCGCCGACCACTGGAAGCTGCGCGTGCGGTCCGGGAACCCGATGCCGCCCATGATGCCGTCGATCGCGTGGACGCAGTGGCCGGTGGCGACCTCGAAGACCTGCAGGACGCCGCCCCGCTCGTAGTCGTCGCCGGTCCAGCTCCCCACCGCGAGGTGGCGGCCGTCCGGGCTGAGCGCGTGGCCGGTCAGCTCGCCGTGGTGCACGTCGGAGTGGCGCAGCAGCGCGCCCGCGGCGCGGAGCCGGGCGGTCGCGAGGCGGTGCGCGTCGGTGACGCCGTGGGCGAGCTCCAGCGTCCGCAGGGCCTCTCGCAGCGGTACGGTGTCGCGCTCCGGGGAGAACGCGGACCAATCGGCGTTCTTGAGGGTGTCGAGGGCCTCGCCGGGTCCCATCCGCTCATCCGGGACGCCGGCGAACGGAGGAGACGGCGGCGGAGTGCCGGGCTCCCGGCCTTCGAGCACGGCCACCAGTGCGTCCTCGTCGTAGATGGGAATGCCGCGCACCGCCGCCGGGCCCGCCTTGGCCCCCGACTTCGCCCCGGCGAAGACCAGGTCCGTCTTCGCCGAGACCGACGCGGTCACCTTCGCGCCCAGCGCCTCCAGAGCGCGCCTGGCCTCATCCTTCGCAAGCCGGCCGAACCGCCCGGCCAGCACGATCGTGCTGCCACTGATGATCATGCCAGGCGACCATAGCGGAAAAGGCGGGCGGGATCTGGAGCATGTAGGACGTAGGGCTCTGCGGCTAAGCCGCGGCCGCCTCCCTGCGGGCCTTCTCCGCCAGGGCGTGCTCGTCCGTTCTGGCGTCGTACCTGCGGAACTTCGGCAGTGCGGCGGCCAGGCCGAGCACGGCGGCCACGCACAGCAGGCCGCCGGCCCCCAGGGAGAAGCGGGTGCCGCCGATGTTCGCCATCAGACTGGCTCGGGCGTTGCCCAGCATCGGGCCGGACGCGTACGACAGGAGCTCGATCCCGGCCAGGCGGCCGCGTAGCTCCTGCGGGATCGTCTGGTTCCACATCGTCATGCGGAAGATGCCGCTGACCATGTCGGCGGCGCCCGCGAGCGCGATGAAGACGACCACGACCCAGACGTTCGGGGCCAGCGCGCACAGGGCCACCGCCACGCCCCACAGTGTCGCCGCCACGATCACGCCGAGGCCCTGGCGCTGGACGCGGGCCGCCCAGGAGCCGGTGATCGAGGCGATCAGCGCGCCCACGGCCGCGGCGGAGTACAGCAGGCCCAGCGCCTGCGGGGCGCGCAGCTCGTCGGCCAGGAACGGGAACAGCGACGTCGCCATCGCGAACAGCATGGCCGCGATGTCCACCAGGTACGTCCCCATCAGGTCGCTGCGGCGCACCGCGTACCGCATGCCCTCGACCAGCGACTCCAAGGAGGCGGGCGCGGCGTCCTCGGCGGGCGGCAGCGACCTGATCCGCCACAGCAGGACCAGCGACAGCAGGAAGCTCAGCGTGTCGACGGCGTACGCCGCCGCCGATCCGTATGCCGTCACCAGCAGGCCGCCCAGGGCCGGGGCCACGATGGCGCCGAAGTTCCAGCGCATGCTCGACAACACCGCCGCCGCGCCCTGCTGCTCGTGCTTGACCACCTGCTGGAACACGGCCTCCAGGCTCGGCCGCTGCAGGCAGGAGATGCCCGTGGAGATGGCGCCCATCACGTACAGAACCCAGATCTGGGGGTTCGGGAGCAGCGCGTTGACCATGAGGGCGGCCGTGGTGACGAGGAGGCCCAGCTCGCTCAGCACGATGATCTTGCGGCGGTCGAGCGCGTCGGCGATGGCCCCGCCCCACAGGCCGCACACCACCATCGGGACGAACTCCGCCAGGCTCACCAGGCCCACCGCCACGTAGGAGTCCGTCAGCTCCTTCATCTGGTACGGCACCGCGACCATGGTGATGAGGGTGCCGAACATCGTGATGACGCCCGAGCTGAACAGGAGGCGGTAGTCGCGGGAGTCGCGGAGCGGGCTCAGGTCAATGGAGAGGTGGCGGAGGAGGTGCTTCAGTCCATCGGGCACGAGGGTAAATTTTCCGGCCTGTGGAGTTATCTAGGCAAATGATTTGTGAGCGTCAGGCGGCCGGGACCTTGTCCAGGAAGCCGAGGACCGCGCGGATCCGGCCGTCCTCGGCCAGCTGCACCACGTCGAACCCGACCGCGACCGGCTCCCCGCCCTCGGGGCCGAGGTGCCAGGTGAAGCGGGCGATGTTGTGGTGGGCGTCGTGCATCTCGCCCGGGGTGAACACCAGGCCGGGGAACATGCCCTGCGCGCCCTCGATCACCGCGGCGATTCCGGCATGGCCGCTCACGTCGGCCAGCGGGTCGGTGTAGGTGCCGTCCTCGGTCCACAGCTCGGCCACGGCCTTGGCGCGGGCCTCGGCGTCGGTCTCGTTCCAGGCGGCGCAGTAGCGTTCGATGAGGTTCATGATCATTCCCTTTGTGGTGAATTGTTAGTTGCTGCGGGCCTTGCGGAGGCCGGTGATCTGGAGCTCGGCGAACACGCCGACCACCAGGGCCTGGGCGATGGCCCAGATCGCGCCGATCGTGGTGAAGGCCGCGGCGCCGGTGACGACGGCGGCGATGCTGCCCAGGGTCCAGATGATGTTCAGCGCGATGACCGCCCAGGTGGCGGCCGGGCTGATCGTGCGGCGGGCGGCCAGGAGGCCGACCGCGGCGCCGTACACGAGGAGGAAGGCGCCGATCTCGCGCAGGAGGCCCGCGCCGGGGCCGAGCAGATCGCTCACGGGGGCGGCGAAGGCGAGGTAGACCAGCCCGTTGACGCCGGTGACGACGGCGTCGGCGGCCAGCGCGAGGCGCAGGAACTTCGTGCGGTCGGCGGTGACGGTCAGGGCGGTGGTCATGTCGGGCTCCCCTTTGTGGCGGTTCGTTGTGACACCTGAAAGATGCCAGCCGGCACGTAGGGGGCGCGATTACCCGGCACGTAATGGAGGAAACCGCGAGCTGGGGAGCCCGTCGAAGGTTACGCGCCGAGGATCTCCCTGCGGAGGTGGGTCTTGAGGATCTTGCCGCCGGGGTTGCGGGGCAGCTCCCCCTCCCGGAACCAGAAGTGGGCAGGGATCTTGAACTTGGCGATCCGGTCCTTGAGGAACGACTGGAGGTCCTCCGTGGCGACCGAGGTGCCCGGCGCCAGCCGGATGACCGCGCCCACCTCCTCGCCGAGCTCCTCGTGCGGCACGCCGATCACGGCCGCGTCGTCCACCGCCGGATGCTCGAACAGGGCCGCCTCCACCTCCGCGCAGTAGACGTTCTCGCCGCCCCTGATCACCATGTCCTTGGCCCGGTCGACGATGTAGACGAAGCCCTCCTCGTCGATCTTGGCCAGGTCGCCGGTGTGCAGCCAGCCGCCCACGAAGGTCTGTGCCGTGGCCTCCGGCTTGTTCCAGTAGCCCAGGATGACGTTCGGGCCGCGTACGCACAGCTCGCCCACCTCTCCGGGCGGCAGCTCGGCGCCCATCGGGTCCACCACGCGCACGTCCACCACGGGCGAGGGCAGGCCGATGCTGTCGGGCTTGGCCTGGTAGTCGGCGCCGCCGTTGCCGATGGCCAGTGCGGTCGTCTCGGTCATGCCGTAGCCGTTGGAGGGGGCGCGGTTGGGGAGGTTCCGGGTGATGCGCTCCAGCAGCTTGGGCGGGGCGGGGGCGCCGCCGTAGCCGAGGGTGGTCAGGGACGACAGGTCGTACTTGCCGAAGTCGGGGTGGGACATGAGCTGCCAGGCGTTCGTGGGCACGCCGATCATGGCGGTCACGCGCTCGCGCTCGATCAGGCGCAGCGCCTGCTCCGGGTCCCACTTGTACATGAGCACCAGGCCGCCGCCGCTGAACATGGTGGTGGTCAGGGCCGAGAAGCAGCCCGTGACGTGGAACAGGGGGACGGTGAGAAGCGTGACCCTGCGGGTGGCGGCCGCGGCCGCGATGTCCTTGCCCGCCATGGCCACCGCACGCAGGAGGCCGTAGGCGACCGTCATGGGGGACTGGCCGAGATTGCGGTGGCTGCCCAGCGCGCCCTTGGGGCTGCCGGTCGTGCCGGAGGTGTAGAAGATCGTGGCGGGGTCCTCCGGGGACAGTTCGACGTCGGGGAGCCGGACGTCGGCGGCGACCTCGCCCATCACCTCGCCGAACGCGCGCGCGCCCGCCGGGACCTCGCCTCGGGTGACGATGAGCGGGACGCCCGCCGAGGCCAGCCTGGCGGCGCGCTCGCCGTCCGCGATCAGCACCTTGGCGCCGGAGTCGCTCACGCCGTAGGCCAGCTCGGCCTCCGTCCACCAGGCATTGAGCGGTACGGCGACGGCCCCGGCAGCCAGCGCGGCCGACATCGAGACCACCCATTCGGGGTAGTTGCGCATGGCCACGCCCACCCGGTCGCCCTTGCGCACCCCGTACTCCTCGACCAGGCGGTTGGCCAGGGTGGCGGCGCGGCGGAAGTGCTCCTCGAACGTGATGTGCTCGTCCTCGTACACGAGGAAGACCTTCTCGCCGTGGAACCTGCTCATCTCCAGCAGCGCCCGGAAGTGGGCCGGCGCGTGCTTCCACGTGCGTATCCCGGTGTCGCCGAGCTCCTCGATCTCGAACAGCTGGCCGGGTCCGGTGAGCTGGGCCTGGACCTGGGCGTGCGAAAGAGACATGCGCCGAACTCCCGGCTTGTGGACGATTATTCTGGATAAATCACAGTACCGACCGGTAGGTACGCTGCGCTAGAGAGGCGGGAACGGCTCAGCCGAGGCCGATGGGAGACAACTGCTGGATGTCGTACCGGGCCCGCAGTTCGATCACGGCGGCCTGGTCGGGCGGTCCCGGGCGGGACAGCAGTTCGCCGAGCTCTCGCAGGTAGTGCTCATGGCCCGACGGCGTGACGACGAAGAGCATCCTGGTGGGCGTGGCGCCGGGGTTGGCGAAGGCGTGGGGGCAGCCCGCGGGCACGTACATGAGGCTGCCGGGGCCGCCGCGCACCGCCCGGGCGCCGCTCTCCGACTCCCAGGTCTGCCACGGGCCCTCGGTGACCAGGCGCGGCTGGAACGCGAGCAGGTCCAGCTCCCCCTCGAGGATGTAGAACAGCTCCTCGGCCTGATGGTGGAAGTGGGCGCCGACGTCGAAGCCCGGTGCGATCGTGTTCTCGAACACCGACCAGGTCTTCGAGTGCTCCGCCCCTACCTTGAGCGTCATCCCCATGGAACCGAGCGGCTGCCCGGAACCGGGGGACAGTACGAGCCCGTCTGCCATTGGTCTGCCCTTCCATGAGGGGGATTGCTACCAATGTTCACGAGAGGCCCGGCCTCGGCAAGCCATGTGAAAGTTTCATTTCTTAACCGATAGTTTCTGGTGGTTAGCTGCTGGTTTAGTGCCGGGACGCCACTGGCATTGACCGCTCTCTTGCATGTCAATACCGTCTTCGGTGCGATCCGACGAGGATCGAAAACTTTCGGGAACCGAGTGCCTGCCCTTCGGAGGTAGATGTCCGTGCATTCGTCGTTGCTCGTCAGAGTCCTCACCCTGGTGGGAATGTTCGCAGCCTTCCTCCTTCCGGCCACCTCGGCCGACGCCTCCGCGCCTCTGCGCACGCACGCGGCGAGCCGGGGCAAGTTCATCGGCGCGGCGCTCGCCACGGGCCCGCTCGCCAACGAGACGTCGTACCGCAACATCGCGGCCGGCGAGTTCAACCAGGTCACGGCCGAGAACGCGATGAAGTGGGACGCGACCGAGCCCAGCCAGGGCCAGTTCAACTTCTCCGGCGCCGACGCCATCGTCAACTTCGCCACCCAGAACAACATGCAGGTCCACGGCCACACGCTCGTCTGGCACAGCCAGACGCCGAGCTGGGTCCAGAACCTCGGCGCGAGCGCCATGCGCACGGCCATGCAGAACCACATCAGCCAGGTCGTCGGCCACTACGCGAACAACCCGGCCGTGGTCTCCTGGGACGTGGTGAACGAGGTCTTCGACGACAGCGGCAACCTGCGCACGTCGTTCTGGTACAACACGCTCGGCCAGAGCTACATCGCCGACGCCTTCCGCGCCGCCCGCGCCGCCGACCCGGACGCGCGGTTGTGCATCAACGACTACAACACCGAGGGGATCAACGCCAAGAGCACGGCGATCTACAACCTGGTCTCGTCGCTGCGCCAGCAGGGCGTGCCGGTCGACTGCGTCGGCTTCCAGGGGCACCTCGCGATCCAGTACGGCTTCCCGAACGACTTCCAGCAGAACCTCCAGCGCTTCGCCGCCCTCGGCGTCCAGGTGCGGATCACCGAGCTGGACGTGCGCATGGTGATGCCCAGGGACGCCACCAAGGACGCCACGCAGGCTACCTACTACCGCAACGTCGTCAACGCCTGCCTGGCGGTGACCGCCTGCGCGGGTGTGACGATCTGGGGCTTCACCGACAAGTACTCCTGGGTGCCCGACACGTTCTCCGGGCAGGGCGCGGCCCTGATCTACAACGAGAGCTACCAGCAGAAGCCGTCGTACACCGCCGTGCACGACGCGCTGGCCGGCGGCTCGACCACCGACCCCACCCCGCCAACCACGCCCGGCACGCCCTCGGCGAGCAACGTGACCGCCAACTCGGCCACGCTGACCTGGACCGCCTCGACCGACAGCGGCGGCAGCGGGCTCGCCGGGTACGACGTCTACCGCGAGCAGGGCACGACCGACCAGCTGCTCGGCCAGTCCACGACCAGCTCGATCGCGCTGACCGGGCTGAGCCCCTCCACCCAGTACCAGGTGTACGTGCGGGCGCGTGACGGAGCCGGGAACGTGTCGGCCAACTCCGCCCTGGGCGCCTTCGCCACGACGGCCGGCCCCGGCGGCGGTGGCTGCACGGCCACCGGGACCGTGCAGACCCAGTGGGCCACCGGGTACGTCGTCCAGCCCGTGACCGTCACCAACACCGGTACCTCCAGCATCAGCGGCTGGACGGTCACCTTCACGCTGCCCGCCGGGCACACGCTGACCGGCTCGTGGAACGCGTCCCTCACCGTCAGCGGGCAGACCGTCACCGCCAAGAACCTCAGCTACAACGGCACCCTGGCCCCGAACGCCGGCACCACTTTCGGCTTCCAGGCGAGCCGGCCGAGCGGCAACACGCAGACGCCTTCCGGATACACCTGCGCCTGAGGCCTGCTTTGAGATTCCCCTGGCGTCGGCCGGGGGAATCTCTGTCCGGGCTGCCGAGACTTTTGCCTCCGCCGGATGACTCGCGTCATCCCCGCCGCCTTGCGTGAAAGGTGATGCAGCCAGGTCGGTGTCTGTTACGCGCTGATATGGCTGCTGAGTCGGGGTGTCGCCCGAGTCCACGACAAGGCATGAGGTGATCTCTCATGAGGAAGAGCCACAATGCTCTCGCGGCCTGCGCGATGACGGCGTCGGCCCTCGTCGCCCCGGTGATGGCGGCGGCCGAGCCCGCCGGTGCCACGCCCACGGCCCAGCAGGCCACCGCGGAGACGATCTCCCACGCGATACCGTGCAGGCTTGCCGAGGATCCCGCCAAGTGCCGCGCCGAGAGACGGGCCCGCCACGGCGGCGGAGGCGGTGACGGTCCGGGAGGCCCAGGCGGCCGGGACGATGGGGTCTCCCGCGAGGTCGGGGGCCATGGCGGGCCGGGTGGTGGTCCGGGCGGCGGGGGACTGCAGTAGATCGAGCGTAGGAAGCCGTGGCCGAGGGCGTCGGTGACCTCGCAGGGATCACCCCTTCACCGAGCCGGCGAAGCTGAACGAACTCGCCAGGTACTTGTTGACCGCCACGTACAAGACCACGGCCGGTGCCGTGTACAGGATCGAGAAGGCGGCCAGCTGGCCGTACGCCACCTGCCCGTACTGCGAGAAGAACGTGTAGACGGTCACGGCGGCCGGCTGCTTCTCGGGGGTGTCCAGCAGCACGAACGGGGCGAAGAAGTTTCCCCACTGCCCGACGAAGACGAAGATGGCGACCACGGCTATCCCGGGGGCCATCAAGGGGCCGACCACCGCCGTCAGCGAGCGGACCCAGCCGGCGCCGTCCACCCAGGCCGCCTCCTCCAGGCTCACCGGCACCCCGTCCATGAAGTTCTTCATCATCCAGATGGAGAACGGCAACGAGCTCGCCGTCAGGAACAGCACCATCGCCGGTACGGAGCCGTACAGGTTGAAGCGGAAGAACATCGCGTAGACCGGCACGAGGATGGCCGTCACCGGCAGGCCCGTGGTGAACAGGAGGGTCAGCATGAAGTGGCGGCGGTAGCGGAGCTGGTAACGCGACAGCGGATACGCCGCCAGGCCCGCCACCAGGACCGTCAGCACCGCCGTTGAGCCCGAGATCACGATCGAGTTGATCAGGGGCAGGATGATCGTGTCCCAGGTCAGGACGGCCTTGAAGTTGTCCAGGGAGAAGGAGAGCGTGGGCTGGGCGGCCAGGCTGGCCTCGGGCTCGACCGAGGCAAGCAGGACCCAGAGGAACGGGCCGAGGAAGGCCAGGGTGATGAGCGCGAGCGCGAGCCAGGCGGCACCGCGGGCGGCGAGTCGCGTCATGCGTCCTCCACCTTGATCAGGCGCAGGTAGACCAGGGAGAACAGCGCGCCGATCACCAGCATGACCAGCGCGATCGCCGAGCCGTAGCCGATCTCGAAATAGCGGAACGCCTGCTCGTACATGTACAGCGGCGTCGTCTGGCTGGCCGTGCCCGGGCCGCCGCCCGTCAGGGCGTAGATGAGGCCGAAGCTGGCCAGGGTCTGCAACGTGATCAGCATGAGGTTCGCCATGATGGAGTGGCGGATCAGCGGGAGCGTGATGTGCAGGAGGCGGCGGCCCGGCCCTGCGCCGTCCACCGCGGCGGACTCCAGCAGGTCGGCGGGGACCTCCGAGAGTGCGGCCGAGTAGACGAGCATGGAGAAGGCCGTGCCGCGCCAGATGTTCGCCAGGATCACCGCCAGCATGGGGGCGGTGTAGAGCCATTCCTGGGAGATGCCGAGCACCGTGTTCAGGGTGCCCTCCTCGGCCAGGAAGGAGAACCAGCAGGCCGCGGCCACGACCTCCGGCACCACCCAGGCGGCTATCACCACGCCGTTGACGACGCTGCGCGTCACGCGGCCCCGGCCGCGCTGGAGCAGCGCGATGATCAGGCCCAGGGTGTTCTGGCCGATGACCGCCGAGCCGATGACGAAGACGAACGTGAGCAGGAACGAGTTCAGGAAGTTCGGGTCGCCGAAGAGCTTGACGAAATTGGCCACGCCGACGAACTGCGAATGAACCGAGGCCGAGCCCGTCAGCGTCTCGTTGGTGAAGGCTATGTAGACGCTCCAGAGGATCGGGCCCGCCAGGAAGAGCACGAGGAGCACGAGGGCGGGGCCGAGGGGGAGGAGCCAGCGCAGAGCGCCCCGCCGTGACGAGCCGCGTACCGGGCGGCTCGTCACGGACGGGGGTGGTGCCGTGACGAGTGTCATCGGGCCAGGACCTTGTCGGGGCCGCCGACGGCCGCGGGCAGTGCCTTGACGTAGTTCGCGGTGGCCTCCTCAGGGGTCCTGGAGCCGGTCGTGACCCCCTCCATGGCCTCCTGGACCTGGGCGGACACCTTCGGGTACACCTCGTACGCGGGCCGGTAGCGGGTGACGGAGGCCAGGTCGGTCCAGAACTTGACGCTCGGGTTGTCGGCGCTGTACTTCGGGTCGGCGGCCACGTCCTTGCGGGCGGCCAGGTCACCCGTGCCGACCGAGTACGCCATCGAGTTCTCCTTGTTCGTGGCCGTCGTGATGAAGTCGAACGCCTCCTGCTTGTGCTTGGTGTACGCGCTCATCGCCACGACCCAGCCGCCCGACATGCTGACCGCGCCCGGCGCCTCGCCGTTCTGCGTCGGCATGGGCGTCCAGCCGATCTTCTGCGTCCACTCGGCCCACGGTTTGGTGCCGGCCGGCTTCCAGGCCGAGCTGGCCCAGGCACCGTCGAGGGAGATGCCGAGCTTGGCGTCGGGGAACCACTCGAGGGTCACCTTGTCGCCGAGCTTGGCGTTGTGGGCGTCGGCCTGCTTCGGGCCGAGCTCTTCCCGGTAGACGGTGTTGATGAAGGTCAGGGCGTCGGTGAAGTTCTTGCCCCCGGCCACCCACTTCTTCTGCGTCTCGTCGTAGAGGGTGCCGCCGGGCGTGCCGTACAGGAGCATCTCGAAGCCCTGCATGGTCGACGCCTCACCGTGGATCTTCGCGGAGTACATGCTGAACGGGACGACGCCGGGGACCTTCTGCTTGATCGTGCGGGCCGCCGTCAGCACGTCGTTCCAGGTCTTCGGCTGCCACGGGACCGGGAGCCCGGCCTTGGCGAAGACGTCCTTGTGGTACCAGAGGCCGCGCGTGTCCGTGCTGATCGGCACGCCGTAGATCTTGCCGTCGCCGCCCTTGGCGGCCTGCTTGACCGAGTCGGGGAACTGGGTGTTCCAGTCGGGCCACTTGGCCAGGTAGTCGTCGAGCGGGGCCAGCTTGCCGGCCGCGACATCCGCGTTGACCTGGAAGGTGTCGTGGTAGTAGACGTCGGGCGCCGAGTCGGGGGAGCGGTTGAGGAGTGCCAGCTTCGTGTAGTACGCCTCGTTGTTGCCCTGGACGGGGGTGAGCTTGATCTTGACGCCGGGGTGAGCGGCTTCGTACTGCTTCTTCGCGTTGGCGAGCATTTTCTCCAGATGCGGCCACGTCGGTTCGACTCTGTAGAGGACTTCGAGTTCCTTGCCGCCGGAGGCGTCCTGCGCGGCGCCGCCGCCGCACCCGGTGACAGCTGTCAGGAGGAGGAGAGAACCGGCCAGCGTACGTTTCATCACGGTCTCCGCATGTGTCCTGGGAGTGCGGTGAACGTAAATCTTTTTGATTTACTAAGTCAACACTCTGTGGTGACATGGCTCACATGCGACGCGGCACGAACCTGCCCGCGGTGGGGAGCTACAACAGGGCCGTGGTCCTGGAGGCGATCCAGGCGTCCGACGGCATCAGCCGGGTGCAGATCGCGGCCCGCACCAGGCTGACCGCGCAGACCGTGTCCGTGATCGTGCGCAGGCTGCTGGAGGAGGGGCTCGTCGTCGAGGACGGGTCCGTCCCGTCAAGCGGCGGAAAGCCGCGCACGATCCTGCGCGTGGATCCCGGCGCGGGGTACGCGGTCGGCGTGCACTTCGACCCCGAGGAGATCTCCTGCGTGCTGGCCGACCTGGCGGGGCGGCCGGTCGCGCGGCTGCACCTGCCCGTGCGGCCGGGGCTCGAGCCGGAGTCGGTGATCCGGCAGATGGCCAGGGCGGCGCGGCGGATCCTGCGCGAGGCGGGGGTGGCCGACGGCAAGGTGCTCGGCGTGGGGCTGGCCTGCCCGGGGCCGCTCGACCGGGACGGCGTGATGGTGTCACCGCCCAGGTTGCCGGGCTGGGACCAGGTGCCGATCAAGGAGCTGCTGCGCGAGCACACGCGCTTTCCGGTGACCGTGGACAACGACGCCACCGCGGCGGCCATCGGGGAGCGGTGGGCCGGGATCGCCCGCACCACGCCCAGCTTCGCCTACCTGTACCTGGGGACGGGGATCGGCGGCGGGATGTTCCTGGATGACCAGGTGTACCGGGGGCGGTCGGAGAACGCGGGCGAGTTCGGGCACATCACGGTCGAGCCCGACGGGCCCGAGTGCTACTGCGGCAACCGGGGATGCGTGGAGGCGGTGTGCTGCCCGAGCGCCATCGAGGCCGCGCTCGGGGGAGACATCCCCTACGCCGCCATCTGCGCGGCCGCCGCCGCGGGCGAGCCGGAGGCGCGGCAGGTCATCGAACGCGTGGCCGGGCGGCTGGCCGACGCCGCCGTGAGCCTGGTGAACATGCTGGACATCGACCTGCTCGTGCTCGGCGGGCCCGCGCTCAGGGAGGTCGGGGAGATCTACCGCGAGGTGATCGCGCGGGCAGTGTCGAGCAGGCCGCTGGCCAGGCGGTTGCACGCCGTGCGCGTGGAGACCTCGCCGATCGCGGCCGACGCCGCCGCGATCGGCGCGGCATCACTGGTCTTCCACCGCACGTACGCGCCCCGCCTGGGTGACTAAGCCCGCTTCAGCCGCAGGGTGACCAGCTCGAACGGGCGCAGCGACAGCGTCAGCGCCCCCTCGCCCGTGGGGCGTTCCAGCAGGTCGGTGGCCACGACCTCCGCGACGGGGAAGCTCGGCGTGAGGGTGGCGCGGGCCCGGCCGCCCCTGGACTCGTGGAAGCGTACGATCACGTCGCCGCTCTCGTCGTCGGCCAGCTTGACGGCGGTCACCACCACCGCGTCGTCGTCCACCGTGATCAACGGCTCCACCTCCGCCGAGGCGGTGCCGGGCACCTGGCGCACGGGGAGGTTGATGAAGTAGCCCTCGCGCACCGCGTCGCCGATCGTCGCGCCCGGCACGAGCGCGTGGCGGAAGCGGTGCACCCCCTGGTCGGTCTCCGGGTCGGGGAAGCGCGGGGCACGCAGCAGGGAGACACGCACCGTCGTGGTGGTGCCCGAGCCGCCGACGGCACGGGTGATGTCGTGGCCGTACGTCGAGTCGTTGACCAGCGCGACGCCCCAGCCGGGCTCCTCCACGTGCACGAAGCGGTGGTTGCACGCCTCGAACTTGGCCGCCTCCCAGCTCGTGTTGGTGTGCGTGGCGCGGAAGGTGTGGCCGTACTGGCTCTCCGAGGCGTACCGGTCGGCGCGCACGTCCAGCGGGAACGCCAGCTTGAGGAACTTCTCCGTCTCGTGCCAGTCCACCTCGGTGAGGATGTCGAGCCTGCCGCCGTCGAGCGTGAGCACCTGCGTCACGGACGACGACCCGAACGAGCGCCGCACGCGCACCCCGTCGCCGTCGAGGCTCACCTCGTCGGCCGTCACCAGGTCGGTGACCGTGTTGCGGTAGAACTCGTCCACGTCCCAGGCGTCCCACTGGTTGGGGAAGTCGGGGTGGAGCTGGAGGAGATTGGCCGCCTGCCCGGCCGCCAGGGTTTCCCTGCCCGCGGTCAGGTCATAGGCGGAGACGACCAGGCCGCGGGCGTCGATCTCCACCCTGAGCAGGTCGTTCTCCAGGACGAAGCCGCCGCCGTCGCGCTCGCGCACCTCCGTCCACCGCACGCCGGAGACGCTCCTGGCGCCCCCTCCGGGCACCCCGTGGCGGGCGTGCGGGGCGCCGTTGAAGACGAGCTCGCGGTCGCCGGTCCCGGCCAGGGCGCGTTGCGCGGTGTCGATGATCCCGTTCAGCTCCGCCGCCACCGCCTCGTACGTCCTGCGCGCCTCCCGGTGCACCCAGGCGATCGACGAGCCCGGCAGGATGTCGTGGAACTGGTGCAGCAGCACCGTCTTCCAGATCCGGTCAAGCTGCTCGTACGGGTACGGAGCCCCGGTCCGCACGGCCGCGGTCGCCGCCCACAGCTCGGCCTCCCTCAGCAGGGACTCGCTGCGCCGGTTGCCCTGCTTGGTCTTGGCCTGGCTGGTGAGCGTGGCGCGGTGCAGCTCCAGGTAGAGCTCGCCCACCCAGACCGGCGGGTTCGGGTACTCGGCCTCGGCCTTGGCGAAGAAGTCGGCGGGCGGCTCCCAGGTGACGGCCGGCGAGCCCTCCAGGTCGCGCAGCCTGGCCGCCTTGGCGACCATCTCGCGCGTCGTGCCGCCGCCCCCGTCGCCCCAGCCCGTCGGCGCGAGCGAGTGCCGCGCGGAGCCCTTGTCCTTGAAGTTGCGCTCCGCGTGCGCCAGCTCGCGGCCGCTCATCGAGCAGTTGTACGTGTCCACCGGCGGGAAGTGCGTGAAGATCCGCGTACCGTCGATGCCCTCCCACAGGAACGTGTGGTGCGGGAACGTGTTCGTCCGGCTCCACGAGATCTTCTGCGTGAGCAGCCGCTTCGACCCCGCCGCCTTGATGATCTGCGGCAGGCCCGCCGCGAACCCGAACGTGTCCGGCAGCCACACCTCCTCGTTGTCGATGCCGAACTCGTCGATGAAGAACCGCTTGCCGTGCACGAACTGCCTGGCCATCGCCTCCGAACCGGGCATGTTCGTGTCGGACTCCACCCACATGCCGCCCGCCGGCACGAACCGCCCCGTGGCCACTGCCTTGACCACCTTCGCCCACACCTCGGGCCGGTGCTCCTTGATCCACGCCCACTGCTGCGCCTGCGACATCGCGAACACGAAGTCCGGCTCGTCCTCCAGCAGCGCGGTCATGTTCGAGGCGGTGCGGGCCACCTTGCGCACGGTCTCGCGCAGCGGCCACAACCAGGCCGAGTCGATGTGGGCGTGGCCGACCGCGCTGATCCGGTGCGCCGACGGCACCGCCGGGGACGACAGCACGCCGGTCAGCTCCGCCCTGGCGGCGGCCGCCGTGCCGTTGACGTCCTGGAGATCGACGGCGTCCAACGCCCGTTCCAGGGCCCGCAGCAGCTCCCAGCGGCGGGTGCCGTCGGCGGGCAGCTCCGCCATCAGCTCGCCCAGCACCTCCAGGTCCATCACGAGCTGCCACACGGTCTCGTCGAAGACGGCCAGGTCCATGCGGCCCAGCCGGTACAGCGGGGCGGCGCCGGCCGTCTCCTTGTCGCCCAGGTGCGTCGGCTGGAAGGGCGGGACGCCGAGGATGACGGGGTTGGAGGCGGCCTCGATGTGCAGGCGCACCCGCTCGCCGCCCTCGACCGGGGAGCCGACGCGTACCCACTGGTTGCGGGGGTTGAGGCCCTTCACCGGGGAGCCGTCGGGGCGGTAGACGAGGCCCTCGCACTGGAAGCCCGGCATGTTCTCGTCGAAGCCCAGGTCGAGGAGGGCCTCGACGGTCCTGCCCGCCCACTCCGCCGGCACGGCGCCGGTGACCGTGAACCAGCTCGTGCCCCACGGCGCGCCCCACGCGGCGCCTGGCGCGATCGGCTCGGGGGCCGCCGCCAGCCCCTCCCCGACCGGCACCGGTTCGCCCGGCGCGTGCCAGACGGCCACCTCCAGCGGCACCGAATCGGGGTGGACAGCCGGGCGGATGCGCTCGTCGAGCACCCGCTTCAGACGGGCCTCGACCAGCTTGCGGTCATCGTGCATATCGGGCGGCTCCCCACGAAAAAGGCGATGAATAAGCCCTTAGCACGTTAAGCAACCGGCGCGCGCTGGTCCACCACGTGCCCCGGTGGTACACAGTCGTCATGGCAGAGATCGTCCTCTTGCACTCCGCACAGGGCCTGCGCCCGGGGGTGGGCGTGGCGGCGGAGGTTCTGCGGTCGGGCGGGCACGTCGTGCGCACGCCCGACTACTACGACGGCGAGGTCTTCGCCGACATCGAGCCGGGTCTGCGTAAGCGTGACGCGCTCGGCCCCGACGAGCTCGACCGCCGCTTCCGCCGGATCGGCGACGAGGTGGCGGGTCCCACGGTGTTCGCCGGGTTCTCGCTGGGGGCGTACGGGGCGCAGCTGCTCGCCGCGACGCACCCGATGGCGCGGGGCGCCCTGCTGTTCCATGGCGGGGTGGCCGTCGAGGGGGAGTGGCCGGACGGGGTGCCCGTGCAGGTGCACTACGCCGAGCATGATCCGTGGCTCGACAAGCAGGAGATCGCTCAGCTCGGGGCGGCGGTGGGGGCGGCGTTCGAGTGCTTCGTCTATCCGGGTGACGGTCACCTGTTCGCCGATCCCGGCCTGCCCGGCTACTCCGAAGAGTCGGCGGCGCTCATGTGGAAGCGGTCACTGGCGTTTCTCAGCCGGACATAACGCGATTTCTGCAAATTGGGCCTCCCCTTTCTCTTGCGTTTTATTTACGATCACAGCGACCAATCGAGATCGACGGAGGGATCGCGCATGACGATCGAGATCAAGAAGGTCGAAGAAGTCGAGACGACGGGCAACAGCAACAGCTGCTGACCGTCCGCGTGGCCTCCTGCGGAGGCCCCCGTCCGCGGGAGGCCCGCCTCCGACCTGCCCTGGAGACGCCTCCATGCCAAGGATTCAAGTGAATCCGGCTTTTCCCCTTTTCATCGATGAGGCACACGAGCGGATTCGGCTCGGCGATTTCCCGCCGACCGGCCAAATAGTGGATCCCGCTCCGCCGCCGCTTCGCCGCCTGATCCGGCTCTGCGCGGACTCGCCCGTCGAGCAGAGCGAATTGCACAACCTCATCGACGACGTCGATCCGCATGACATCGACGCGGCGGTCGAGCAACTTCGGGCCGCGCGGATCCTCGTCACCGACGCCGAGCTCGACACGCTGGCCTGTGACGCCAGGGCGTCCCGGTTCGGGCTGTGGCTGTCCATGTTCCACCCGGCGGAGCGGGCTGCCGCGGCGATCGCGGACCTGTCGCGCAGGCACGTCGCGGTGCTCGGCGCGGGCGCCATCGGCGGGCACGTCGCGCTCCAGCTCGCCACCTCGGGCGTGGGCCGGCTGACGCTCCTGGACGACGACCGGGTGGAGCTCAGCAACCTGCACCGCCAGCACCTCTACACCGTCCGCGACCTCGGCGAGGCCAAGACGGCCGCCGCCGCGCGCACGCTCCTCGAGCACTGCCCGGAGCTGGAGGTCAGGCAGATCGAACGGCGCATCGCCGGGCCGGGGGACGTCGTCACCGACGCCGACCTCGTGGTGAACACCGTGGACACGCCGCAGCCGCACATCCGCCACTGGGTCAACCAGGCCTGTGTCGAGGCGGGCACGCCGTTCGTCACCGGCGGCTTCAATCAGCACGTCGGCCTGCTCGGGCCGCTCGTCGTGCCCGGCAAGACCGGCTGCCTGGCCTGCCAGGAACGCGCGCTCGCCGGACGCTACGGCGCCGCCACGTTGCCGGTCAGCGACAACCCCGGGCGGACGATCCCGTCGTTCGGGCCCCTGTGCGGGATCGTGTCGGGGATGCTCGCCTCGGAGGTGATCCGCCACCTGACCGGGACCGGCGCGCCCGCGATCGAGGGCAGGAGTGTCTGGCTGGACCTGCTCACGCTCACCACCACCGCCAGGGACTTCGACCGGCTGGACGACTGCGAGGTCTGCGCGTGAGGACCGATCTGTCGTTTCTCACCGTCGTCGCCGACGGGCCGGACGACTACGTGATCGGCAACGGCGAGACGTTCGTCAACGTGCCGGGAGTGGCGGCGGCCGTGATCGCGGCGCTGGACGGCAGCCGGACGGCCGAGGAAGCACGCGCCCGGGTGCTGGCCGAGCACGGCGTGGACGTGGACGTGGCCGAGTTCGTCACCGGGCTGGAAGGCGCGGGCCTGCTCAGCCGGCCACGCCGCCCGCCGAACCTCTGGGACCGGATCCGGCCCCATCACGTGGCCTGGCTCTTCTCGAGACCGGCCCACGCCGTGCTCGCGCTGCTGACGGTGGCCGCTCTGGCCGCCGTCGTCGCCGAGCCGGGGATCCTGCCCGGCCTGTCGTCGCTGGTGTGGTCCAACAGCCTCACGTTCACGGTGGCCTTCGCGGCCGGCTCGTGGATCCTCGTGCTGGTGCACGAGCTCGGCCACGTCGCCGCCGCGAGGTCCCTGAACGTGCGGGCCGAGCTGTCGCTCGGCACCCGGCTGCAGTTCCTGGTCGTGCAGACCAGGATGACCGGCATCTGGGGCGTGCCCAGAAGGGCCCGCTACCGGGCGTATCTGGCGGGCATGCGGGTCGACTGGTTCCTCGTCTGCGCGGGGGCGTGCCTCCTGTACGTCGCCGACCTCGCCGTCGTGCGGCTGGTCATGGTCATCTGCCTGTCGCAGATCGCCTGGCAGTTCCTGTTCTTCATGCGTACCGACGTCTACTACGCCTTCGCCAACGCCGGCGGGAACAAGAACCTCATGGCGGACGCGCAGGCACACCTGCGCGCGGCGCTGGCGGGCAAGGCGGGGCAGGCCCGCCGCAGCGTCCGCCTCTACGCGTGGTTCCTGGTGGCGGGGCGGGTGCTCGGGCTGGGCTTCTTCGCCCTCTACACGGTGCCGATCACGGTCGCGGTGGTACGGCGCTCCGTCGCGGAGCTGCCCGGCTGGCAGCCCGTCGCCACGCTCGCCCTCGTGGCCGCCGGGTGGGTGCTCTACCTGGCCCTGCTCGGCCGCCGCCTGATCACCTCGGCGCGTGCCCGGCGGGGCGGCTGAGCCGGCCCGGATGGCGGGTTCCCGACAAGTCAGGAAGTAGCCACACCTATCTCATAGACACCGTCCTATCCGGATGACTAGGAATGCGGTATTCGTGCTTACCGATTCTCTGGAGGTCGTCCATGGGGCGATGGCGGGCTGCGGCCGTCTCCATGGTCATGGTCGTGTCGGTGCTCGCGGCTCCCGGCGCGCACGCGGTCGCCGCGTCGCCGCGCGCGGCGTTCACGAGCGCCCCGGCGAGTGACGAGATCACGCTGATCACCGGCGACCAGGTGCAGGTGCGGGCCGTGGACGGCGAGCACCGCGCGGTGACGGTCACTCCCGCGCCGCGGGCGGACGGGTCCGTGCCGACGTTCCAGGTGCTGGAGTCGGACGACGGGGTGACCGTCATTCCCGACGACGTCGCGGCCCTGGTCCCCGAACGGCTCGACACCGCGCTGTTCAACGTGACCGAGTTAGCCGGACAGGGTTACGGCGTCGCGATCCCGCTCATCCTCACCTACGCGGGCAACACCACCAAGGCCGCGATCCCCGCCGCGAAGCAGGTCAGGACGCTGGAGAGCATCGGCGGCGCGGCCGTCCAGGTGGCCACGCGGGACGCGGCGCGGTTCGGGGCGGAGCTCGCCAAGCTGGGGGCCGCCCCGGCGTTGCGCGCGGCCGGGCCGCTGGCAGGCGTGCAGAAGATCTGGCTCGACCGCAAGGTGAAGCCGGCGCTGGAGCAGAGCGTGCCGCAGGTCGGCGCGCCCGAGGCGTGGGCCGCCGGGTACGACGGCACCGGCACGACCGTGGCCGTACTCGACACCGGCGTGGACGCCGCGCACCCCGACCTGGCGGGCAAGGTCGCCGACCAGCGCGACTTCACCGGCCAGAGCGCCACGGGCGACCCCCACGGGCACGGCACCCATGTGGCGAGCACCATCGCGGGCACGGGCGCGGGCGGCATCGGCAAGGGCGTCGCCCCCGGCGCGCGGCTGCTCAACGGCCGCGTGCTCGACGCCGACGGCTACGGCCAGCTGTCCTGGATCATCGACGGCATGGAGTGGGCGGCCGGCGAGAAGCGCGCCGAGATCGTCAACATGAGCCTCGGCAGCCGCGAGCCGGGCGGCCCGCTCACCACGGCCGTGACGCGGCTCAGCAAGCAGCACGGCACGCTGTTCGTGGTGGCGGCCGGCAACGACGGCTGCGACCAGTGCGTGGGCGCGCCGGGCGACGCCCCCGAGGCGCTGACCGTCGGCGCGGTGGACAAGCAGGACAAGCTGGCGCCCTTCTCCAGCAGGGGCCCGATCATCGCCGACCTGGCCGTCAAGCCCGACGTCACCGCCCCCGGCGTGGACATCACCGCCGCCAGGACCGGCGGCGGCAGCCTCACGCTCTCCGGCACCTCGATGGCGACCCCGCACGTGGCGGGCGCGGCGGCGCTGCTGCGGCAGGCCCGCCCGGGGATCGCCGGCAACGAGCTGAAGTCGCTGCTCATGGCCGGCGCCAAGCCGGCACAGGGCATCGACGTGGACGCCCAGGGCACGGGCCGCATCGACGTGGCCGCCGCGCTCAAGGGCACGGTGGTGGCCTCGACGGGCTCGGCCGGCTTCGGCAAGCTCACCACGGGCGAGCGGAAGAGCCTCACCGTCGGCTACCGCAACCTCGGCCAGGCCCCGGCCGAGCTGAGCCTGTCGGCCGGCGACGCGTTCACCGTCGAGCCGTCGAAGCTCACCGTGCCCGCCGGAGGGACGGCCGAGGCGAAGGTCACGGCCAACGCGACCAAGGCCGGGCTGCTGCGCCAGGAGCTGACCGCGACCGTCACTGGCGCCGTCGCGGGCGGCGGCACGGTGCGCACGCTGCTGACGGGCAGCGTCGACGACAAGCGGGTCGAGCTACGCGTACGCGGCATCGCCAGGGACGGCCGCACCGCCCGCGGCGGCTTCACCGTGCTCAACCTGGACGAGGGCACCCTGGTCGGCCGACTGCTCCCCGGCGACCCGTCCCAGCCCTGCACCGACCAGAAGTACGGCAGCGGCACCTGCCTGCTCGTCAAGCCCGGCACCTACTCCGTGCTCGGCCACCTCTTCACCATGCCCGCCACGCAGGACAGCACCACCGGCGGAAAGCCGCTCAACGAGAGCCTCGTCGGCGACCCGGAAATGGAGATCACCGGGAACACCGAGGTCGTGCTGGACGCCCGCAAGGCCGTGGAGGTCAAGGTCGAGACGCCCGACCACAAGACCAAGCGGAACACCGGGGCCGCCGCCGCCCTCATGTGGTACCGCTCGAGCAAGACGGGCACCGCGCTGCGCGGCGGCACCACGATCTCGCCGGGCGCCCAGATCGAGGAGCGGCTGTTCGTGCAGCCCACCAGGAAGGTCACCAAGGGCGCCTTCACCGTCGCCACCCGCTGGCGGCTGACCGCCCCCGAGATCACCCTCGCCACGCCCGGCCTGGACCTCGACCCGCAGTACGTCGACCCCGTCCAGTTCAGCGACTTCTCCACCGAGTACCCGCGCCTGGACGGCACCCGGCTCCTCATGGCCGTGGACGCGGGCCGCGGCAGCGCCGAGGAGATCAAGGCCCGTGATCTGCGCGGCAAGCTGGCCGTCATCCGGCGCACCGACGGCGTGCCCGTCTCCGTCCAGTCCAACGCGGCCGCGGCCGCCGGGGCGAAGCTGGTCGCCGTCTACAGCGATCGGCCGGGCGCCGACGTCACGACCGGTGGCAACAAGGTCAAGCTCGCCGTCCCGACGGTGCGGCTGACGCACGAGGAGGGGCTGAAGCTGGTCGAGCGGCTGCGCCGCCTGCCGGTGCCGATCCTGGCCAAGGGCATCGTCGCCAGCCCGTACGTCTACGACCTGTACCTGCGGGAGCAGGGCCGGGTACGCGACTCGCTCACGTACACGGTGAGGTCGAAGTCGCTGGCCAGGATCGAGACCGGCTACCACAGCCAGCTGTCCGACGACGTGACGGTGAACGAGGCCAGGTTTGTCTTCGAGCCGTGGGACACCTCGTCCATCTCCACGAACCATCCCATGGCCAAGACGCCGCGTACCCGTACCGACTACGTCACCCCGGATCCCGAGCTGCGGTGGAGCTCGTCGGCGGGCACCCCCGAGCGGTCCTACAACAACATGTGGCCGCACCCGGACACGCCGCGCGTCTCGATGTCGTCGCCGGAGTTCCGCCCGTACGAGGCAGGGGAGCGGGTCAGCCGGACGCTGTTCAAGCAGCCGCTGCTGCCCGGGGTCAACCCGCGCAACCCGCTGCGCAGGGAGGGCGACCGGCTGCGCGTCTCGATGCAGGGGTTCGTGGACGCCGACCGGAACTACGGCGACGCCTACACCAGCCAGTTCGAGCACGGCCTGAAGACCGACTTCCGGCTGTACCGGGGCGACACGCTGCTGTGGCAGACGAACTACCTGCCCTCGGGCTCGGGGACGCTCTCGCCGGAGAAGGCCACGTACCGGATCGAGTACGCGGTCGCCAACGAGGCCGAGTGGGCGAAGCTGTCCACCCGCACGAAGGCGGTGTGGACGTTCGGCTCGGAGCGGGCCACGGGCACGACGGTGGTGCCGCTGCTGCTCGCCTCGTTCGACGCGCCCGTGGACCTGCGGAACCAGGCCGGCTCCCGCAGGCTCGGCCTCTCCCTCCGCCAGCAGGAGGGCGCGGCGCAGAGCGCGGTCAAGGACGTCTCGCTGGAGGTGTCGTACGACGACGGCGCCACCTGGACGAAGGCCCGCCTGCGTGACAAGGGCGAGCGGACCTACGAGGCCACGCTCGACCGGTCGCCGTCCGGATTCGTCTCGCTGCGGCTGAACGCCTCCGACGTCAACGGCAGCACCCTGTCGCAGGAGGTGATCCGCGCCTACGCGGTGCGCTGAACGCCGTACATGAGGGTGTCGAGCACCTTCGTGGCCAGCGCGTCCGCGTCGAAGCCTGGGGGAGAGCCGTGCGCGGCCTCCCCCAGCAGCGCGAGATAGGCCTGCCGCGCCCAGACGATGTCGGCGCCGGGGCCGAGCAGCTTCCCGAACACCGACTCGCACAGCTCCATGACCTCGGCCCGCACCGCCTGCGCCTCGTGGCTGAGCGGCACCTCGCGGGCCAGGGTGAACCGCCAGCCCGGCTTGATCTGCAGGATGTTGGCCGTGGCCTGGTGCAGCGCCACCAGGGCGGGCGCGGTGTGCGGGCGGGCGGCGTGCACGGCCTCCTGGATCTCCCGCCAGGCGGTCACCTCCATGGCCTCGATCAGCGCCTCCCGGCTGGCGAACCTGCGGTGAACGGTGGCCCTGGCCACGCCCGCGCTCTCGGCGATCTGCTCCATCGTGGCCACCGGGTTGGCGCTGAGCACCTCTTCCGCCGCCGCCATGATCGCTCGCATGCTGCGCTCGGCGTCGGCCCGCAGTCTTCCCATGGAGGAGACGTTACCGCCAAAAAGTGAGACGATTTGCCGCAGATACGATGGAATCTGCTACTTTCTTATGCATGTCATACGCTCTTGTCACCGGAGCCTCCTCCGGGATCGGCGCGGAGTTCGCGCGCCGGCTTGCCGCCCGCGGACACGACCTGGTCCTGGTCGCCAGATCCCGGCCCGCGCTCGAAACGCTCGCCGACTCGTTGCGCCAGGCCCACGGGGTGCGGGCCGAGGTGCTCGTCCAGGACCTGTCCGCCCCCGACGCGGCCACGCGGGTCGCCGAGGAGGTCGCCGCCCGCCGGATCTCCATCGAGCTGCTGGTCAACAACGCCGGGTTCGGCACGGCCGGCCACTTCGCGCAGATCGCGCCGGAGCGCGAGCACGAGGAGCTCATGGTCAACGTGGTCGCGCTGGTGGGGTTGACGCACGCGTTCCTGCCGGGGATGCTCGCCAGCGGCTCGGGCGGGGTGGTGAACGTAGGATCCACGGCCGGTTTCAACGTCGCCCCGTACTTCGCGACCTATGCCTCGTCCAAGGCGTTCGTGCTCAACTTCAGCCTCGCGCTCTGGAGCGAGCTGCGCGGCAGCGGCGTCAAGGTGCTCGCGGTCACGCCCGGGCCGGTGGAGACGCCGTTCTTCGAAAAGATCGGCACCAGGGAGGCGGCCATCGGCGCCAAGCCGGTCGCGCCCGAGCTGGTCGTCACCGCCGCCCTGCGCGCCCTCGACCGCGACCGCGGCTACGTGGTGCCGGGCCGCGGCAACCTCGGCCTCGCCCACCTGATGCCGCGCCGCCCCCGCAAGCTCCTGGCCCTGATCGGCCGCCGCGTCACCAGGCAGGTCGCCGACGCCCTCACGCCCGGCGCCGCCGGCTCGTCCCGATGACCGTGCGGGGTGAGCCCTATCGGAAGCCGCGGTCCGCGCGGTCGCCGCGGAAGGCGTCCAGGCGGTCGAAGTCCAGGTCGTGGGCGGAGACCGGCGCGTCGCCCGGGCCGGTGAAGAAGCCGGCGCGGCTCTGCGGGCAGGGGTTGGCGAGCCCGGTGACCCCCGCGCAGGGATGCCCGAGGTACGTGGTCTCGTGGTGCCAGTCGCTCACCGCCACGTACGTCATGAACTCGTACGCCCGCGCCACGCTCATGTGCCGCCACAGCTCGCGCGCCGGGGCGGGGCCGTCCCAGCGGGTGACCGAGAAGGCGGGCACCAGCACCGCGTCGAGGCCGTCGCGCCCCGCCAGGCTCGCCGAGTACCACAGGTCGGCGCAGAGCAGCACGTGCAGGCGGCGGCCGTTCAGCTCGAAGCCCGCGCTCGGGCGGCCGGGCACCACGCCGGCCCCCAGCTCCAGGCCGTACGGGTGGACCTTGTCGTACTCGGCCAGCAGCGTGCCCCCGGCGTCGAACACCGCCCCCCGGTTGACGGCCCCGCCGACCGGCCCGTCGTAGTGCGACCCGCCGACCACCGCCATGCCCGTCCCCATGGCCAGGTCGCGCACTCTGGCCAGGTAGTCGGCCCTGGCCAGGCTGCCACCTGTCAGCTCGGGCAGCAGCAGCACGTCACCCGCGTGCGCGGGGACGAATGCCTCGATCGCGTCGAAGTTGGCGTGGCCGTCGGGGGACCATTGCGGGGGCTGAACCAGGAGGATCTTCACATCTCTACTGTGGCTGGTGCAGGCGGATGGCGGCCATGTCCTGCTGGCGCACGGGTTCGCGGCAGTGCGCGCAGACCGTGACCGGCTCCAGCGGCTCGCCGCAGCTGTGCCGCCACACCGTCGGCGGCTCGCCCCGCGTGACGTAGCGGTCGCCCCAGTCCATGAGCGACAGCAGCACCGTGTGCAGCGCCTGGCCCGCCTCGGTCAGCACGTACTCGTAGCGCGGCGGATGCTCCTCGTACAGCTCGCGCTCAAGCAGCCCGACCTCCTCCAGCTTGCGCAGCCGGGCGGTGAGGATGTCGCGGCTGGCGCCGGTGTTGCGGGCGATCTGGTCGAAGCGGCGCACGCCCAGAGTGATCTCCCGCATGGCCAGCAGGCTCCACCGCTCGCCGACGACCGCCAGCGCGTTGGCGATCGAGCATTCCCTGGGCATCCCCCACCTCCGAGAGCGTCCGAATTTCCAACTTACCTGTTGCCGGGGATCGCCGCGAGCAGCTCGCGGGTGTAGTCCGCCGCGGGGTGGTCGAAGATGTCCTCGGCGGTGCCGCTCTCCACGATCCGGCCGTCGCGCATGACGTGCACCGCGTGCGAGATCATCCGCACCACGGCCAGGTCGTGGCTGATGAACAGGTAACTGAGCCCCAGCTCCCGCTGCAGCTCGGCGAGCAGCTCCAGGATCTGCGCCTGCACCAGCACGTCCAGCGCGGAGACGGCCTCGTCCAGCACCACCAGGTCGGGGGAGAGCGCCAGTGCCCTGGCGATGGCCACCCGCTGGCGCTGGCCGCCGGACAGCTCGTGCGGCAGCCGCTCGGCCATGGAGGCGGGCAGCGACACCTTCTCCAGCAGCTCGGCCGCGGCCTTCCTGCGCTCGGCCGCGCTGCCGACGCGGTGCACGCGCAGCGGCTCGGCGATCGACTTGCCGACCGGGTAGCGGGGGTCGAGCGAGGCGTACGGGTTCTGGAAGACGGGCTGCACCCGCCTGCGGAACGCGAACAGCTCCCGCCTGCCGAGCCCCGCCAGGTCCGTGCCGTCGAAGCGGATGCTGCCGGAGGTGGCGTCGTCGAGGCCGAGCAGCAGGTTGGCGGTGGTCGACTTGCCCGAGCCCGACTCGCCCACGATCGACACGGTACGGCCGCGCGGGATGCTGAACGAGACCCCGTCCACGGCGGTCAGCTGCTCACCGGTGCCTCTGATCGGGAACACCTTGCGCAGCCCCGCCACGACCACCAGGTCCCCGGCCTCCTGCGCAGGTGCGGTGACGCGCACGGACGACAGGCTCGGCACGGCCTTGAGCAGCCGCCTGGTGTACTCGTGCCCCGGCTCGGCCAGGATCTCCGCCGCCCGCCCGGTCTCCACGATCCGGCCGTCGTGCATGACGGCCACCACGTCGGCCCGCTCCGCCGCCAGCGCCAGGTCGTGCGTGATGAGCAGGACGGCCGTGCCCATCTCGGCGGTGAGCTGCTCCAGCTGGTCGAGAATGCGCCGCTGCACGGTCACGTCCAGCGCGGAGGTGGGCTCGTCGGCGATGAGCAGCTTCGGCCGGCAGGCCAGCCCCATGGCGATCAGCGCGCGCTGCCGCATGCCGCCGGAGAACTCGTGCGGGTACTGCCCGATCCGCCGCGCCGGGTCGGGGATGCCGACGAGGTCGAGCAGTTCGAGCACGCGCGCCCTGGCCGCCTTGCCGGTGGCGACGCGGTGCACCTCGAGCGCCTCGGCGATCTGGTCGCCGATGCGCATGAGCGGGTTGAGGTTCGACATGGGGTCCTGGGGGACCAGGCCGATGCCCGCGCCGCGGATCGCGGTCATCTCGCGCTCGCTCGCCCGGGCCAGGTCCCGGCCCTCGAACAGGACCTGGCCGCCGGTGATGCGGCCGTTGCCGGGCAGCAGCCGGTTGACCGCGGCCGCGGTGGTGGACTTGCCGGAGCCGGACTCGCCGACGACCGCGACGGTCTGGCCGGGCAGGATCTCCATCGAGACGTTCTTGACGACCGTGACGTCCTGCTTGCGGGTGCGGAAGGCGACCGAGAGGTCACGGATCTCCAGGAGCGGGGTCATGCTGTCCTCGATCGTTGCGTGGTGGCCTGGAGCAGGTCTGCCCAGAGGGCGTCGGCAGGGGTGGGCTCGCCCTGGACGAGCAGGCGGTTGCTCGCCAGGGCCAGGGCGATGTCGCGGCCGGGGACGAAGCCGACCGCGCAGCCCACGTAGCCGGGGTGGCCGAGCAAGGTGACCGTCTCGTCCCGCAGCTCCAGCGCGTAGGTGCGGAACCCGAGCGCCTGCCCGGCGTCAGGGCCCGGGGTGAAGAACTCCCGCGCGACCTCGGGCCGCCACAGCCCGTCGTGCTCCTCGTACCGGGACATCGCCAGGCCGTACGCGAGCAGGTCCGGCACGGTCGAGAAGAGCCCGGCGTGCCCGGAGACCCCGCCGAAGGCGTGGTGGGCGTTGCCGTCGGCCACCTCGCCGAGCACGGGCTCGCGCCGCCAGTACGCGAAGTCGGAGCTGCGGTACGGCACGGGGTACGGCCGCCCGGTGTCGAGCATGCCCATCTCGATCCGGTCGTCCAGGGCGCTCATGGCCACCTCGGGACCCGCCGGGCGGGCGTACGTGGTGGAGCTGAGGCCGAGCGGCTCGGTGACCAGCTCGGCCACGGCCCGGTCCAGGCTCAGCCCGGTGACGGCCGCGATGATCCGGCCGAGCAGGATGAATCCCAGGTCGGAGTAGTGGCGTGCGCGCCCGGGCCGGTACCGCGGCGGCGGGGGCTCCGGCTGGATGTAGAGCGGCCACCACTCCCACAGCCCGCCCCGGTGCAGCAGCAGGTCCCGCACGGTGATCGCCTCGTACGAGCGCGCCAGGTACGTGCTCAGCGGCGCGTCCAGCTCCACGAGCCGGTCGGACACCAGCCGGATGAGCGCCGTCGTGGTGGCGAGGACCTTCGTGACCGAGGCGAGGTCGTGGAAGGTGTCCACGGTCATCGGCGCCTCGCCGACCCGTTCGCCGTCCTCCCAGCGCACGGTCCGGTGGCCGGTGCACGCGGTGAGGTCGAACCACGGCGTCCGCGCGGCCATGACCACCCCCGCGGGCGTGTTCATCGGGTGAGCACCAGCGAGCGCGGCGGCTCGGCCACCGGCGCGGGCAGCACGAGCGGGCCCGCGCCCGGCGTCAGCGTGCCGAGGATGCGGGCGGACCGGGCGCCCGTCCCGCCCGGCACGGTGCCCGGCAGCCCGTGCGCGGTCAGCCAGCCGATCAGCGCGAACGCGATGGCCTCCTTGTCGTCGGAGGGAGCGCCGTAGTCGTCCGAGGGCGCCACGTCCACGCCGGGCAGCGCCGCCCGCAGCCCGTCCATGATCACGGGGTTGCGGCAGCCGCCGCCGGAGACGAGCAGCGCGCCCACCCCGGCGGCCCGCACGTCCCCGGCGACCGTGCGCACGGTCAGCTCGGTGAGCGTGGCGACCAGGTCGGCGTCCCCCACCTCGCGCCCCGCCCTGGACCCCACAATAGACAGGGCGGCCTCCACGTACCCGAGGTGGAACAGCTCCTTGCCGGTGCTCTTCGGTGCGGCCAGCCCGTAGTAGGGCTCGTCCAGCAGCACCTCCAGCAGCCGTTCGTCCACCCGTCCCGAGGCCGCGATCCTGCCGTCCTCGTCGAAGCCGCGCTCGTTCAGCCCTCTGCTCGTCACCACCGCGTCGATCAGCGCGTTCGCGGGCCCGATGTCGTAGGCGTACAGCTCGCCCCCGCGCACCACGGTCATGTTGGCGATGCCGCCCAGGTTGAGCGCCCCCGCCCCGCCCTCGTGCGCGCCGAGCAGCAGCCCGTCCAGCACCGACACCAGCGGCGCCCCGTGCCCGCCGGCCGTGATGTCCCTGATGCGCACGTCCGACAGCACGGGGACGCCGGTCCGCTCGGCGATCCACGCGGGCTGCCCGATCTGCAGCGTGCCGAGCGCGTGCGTGCCCTCCACCCAGTGGTAGACGGTCTGCCCGTGCGAGACGATCAGGTCGACGGGCCCGCCCAGCGCGATGGCCGAGGCCGCGGCGCCGGCGAAGCTCTGCCCGATGAGCGTGTCGAGCACGCACACCTCGGCCAGCGTCGTCTCCGCGGGCGGCAGCGCCGCGATCAGCCGGGCCCGCAGGTCCGCCGGGTACGGCGTGCTCTCCGTGTGGCCGACCCGGCCTTCGAGCAGGCCGCCCACGAGACGGAAGTCCACCACGGCCACGTCGATCCCGTCATGCGACGTGCCGGAGATCATCCCTAGAATTCTCACCGTTCTCCTCGCGGGTCAAGAGTGTCACGCAGGCCGTCGCCGAGCAGGTTCAGGCCCACGACCAGCAGGACGACGACCGCGCCCGGCGCGATCAGCGTCCACGGGGCCACGAAGACCAGGCTGCGCGCCTCGAAGATCATCGAGCCCAGCGACGGCGCGGGCGGCGGCGTGCCCAGGCCGAGGAAGCTCAGCGACGCCTCGGTCAGCACCGCCCAGGACAGCGACAGCGCGATCTGGATGACGACGATCGAGGTGATGTTCGGCAGGACGTGACGGAGCATGATCTGCCAGCGGCTCATGCCGGTCGAGACGGCCGCCCTGACGTAATCGATCTCCCTGAGCGACAGCACCGGGCCCCGGGTGACGCGGATGAAGATGGGCACGTACACGACGGCGATCGCCACGGCGATCGTGAACCAGTTGCGCTCCAGCACCGACGCCAGCGACAGCGCGAGCAGCAGCGGCGGGAACGCGAACAGCACGTTCGTCACCCCGCCGATCGCGCCGTCGGCGAAGCCCCGGTAGAAGCCGGACACGAGCCCGCCCAGCGTGCCCACCACGGTCGCGAACGCCACCGCGACGACCGCGATGAGCGCCGAGTTGCCCACCCCGGCAGCCACCCGCGAGAACACGTCCCGGCCGAACTGGTCGGTGCCGAACAGGTGCGCGCCCGAGGGCGCCGTGAACCGCGACGGCGGGTGCTGCGCGATCGGGTCGTAGGGCAGCAGCCCGGCATACGACAGCGCCGCCACGACGGCCAGCAGCACCAGGATCGCCGACCCTGCCAGCATGGACGGACTCCGCTTCACGAGGCCCTCACCCGCGGGTCGATGATCCGATAGAGCACGTCCGTCAGCAGGTTGACCAGCACGAACGCCAGCGCGATCACCAGCACCGTGCTCTGCACGACCGCGTACTCCTTCTGCTGGATACCCAGCAGCACCTGCCTGCCGACGCCCGGCACGGAGAAGATCTGCTCCACCACGACCGCGCCGCCCAGCAGGTAGCCGAACTGCAGGCCCGTCATGGTCACGATCGGCACGAGCGCGTTGCCGAGCACGTGCTTGACCTGCAGCCGCCGCTCGGGCACGCCCTTGGCGCGGGCGGTGCGGACAAAGTCGTCCGAGCGCACCTCCAGCACCGCCGTGCGGGTGGTGCGCAGGATCGGCGCCGCGATGCCGAAGCCCAGCACCAGCGCGGGCAGGAACATCTGCTGCAGGTTGAGCAGCGGGTCGTCGAAGAATGCGGCGAAGCCCTGCCCGTTGGGGTTGAAGCCGAACGACGCCGCGAAGATCGACAGCAGCGTGGTGGCCAGCAGGAACGCCGGAACCGACAGCCCCGCCAGGCTCACGACCTGGCCGAGCACGTCCCTGGGCGAGTTCGTCCTGGACGCCGCCAGCATGCCGAGCGGCACCCCGATCAGCAGCGCCAGCACGATCGAGAGCACCGCCAGCTCGAACGTCACCGGCAGCGAGTGCAGGGTCAGGTCGAGCACGCTCTGCTGCTGGCGGGCCGAGTAGCCGAAGTTCCCGGTGAGCATGTTGCCAAGCCACGAGAAGAACTGCGTGAAAAGCGGCTGGTCGAGCCCGTAGTACTGCTCAAGTGCCTGCTTCTGGGCAGGGGTGAGCGCCGCGGCCTCGGTGCCGAGCCCCGCCGTGATCTGGTTGCCGGGGATCGCCCGGAGCATGACGAACACGAGCACGGCCACCCCGAACAGGGTCCCCACCGTGCTGATGACGCGGTTGCGCATACGCCTCATCAGCTGACGGAGGTGGTCCGCAGGAACTGCAGCGAGCCGCTGGCCATCGGCACGAACCCCTGCACGCCGGCCGTCGTGGCGGTGTAGGTGTAGCCGGAGAACAGCCAGATCCAGGGGGCGTTCTCCTCCAGCTCGGCCGAGACCTGGTCGTAGATCGCCTTGCGGGCGGCCTGGTCGGTCGTCGCCTTGCCCTCGGCGAACAGCTTGTCCAGCTCGGGGGAGCTGTAGCCGGCGACCTTGTTCAGGTTGCCCTTGCTGGTGAAGTAGCGGCCGTAGGAGCCGTCGGGGTCGGGACGGCCGCCGTTGAGCGCGACGGCCGCGTCGAAGTCGGCGGCCACCCAGCGGTCCACGAAGGCGCCCGACTCCAGCACCTCCAGCTCCAGGTTGATCTTGGCCTCGGCGAGCTGCGCCTTGAGGTTCTGGGCCTCGTTGACCGAGGTCGCGTACTCGCCCTGGGAGACGATGGTCTTGACCGTCACGCCGCCGGACTTGCCCGCCTTGCCGAGATACTCCGCCGCCTTGGTCAGGTCACGGGCCGGGCAGGGGCGCTTGTTCGGGTCCGACTTGAACAGCGGGGCGGTGATCGGCCCGGTCACCTCGCCCTCGCCCAGCGCCGCGGTGTCGAGCACCTGCTTGCGGTCGATCGCGCACTGGATCGCCAGGCGCACGTTGACGTCCTTGAGGTCGCCGTGCCGCGCGTTGAGCTGCAGCACGTGGTAGTTGAGCTGCGGCGTCTTGGCCACGGTGATCGTGCCGCCGCCCTGCGCGGTCTGCGCGACGAGCGGGTCGTTGAAGACCGCCAGCTGCACGTTGCCCGACTGCATGGCCGACACGATGGACGACTCGTCGGGGATGACCCGGAACTCGACCGCCGGCACCTTCGGCTTGTCGCCCCAGTACGCGTCGTTCCTGGCCAGCGTGATCGACTGGCTCGCCGCGCGGGTCTTGAGCTTGAACGGGCCCGTGCCGTTCGGGGTCGTGTTGAGCTTCTCCTCGGTGTCGTCGGAGGAGAGCATCGCCATGTTGACCGTGGCCAGGTTGGCGGGCAGCGCCGCGTCGGGCCCGGTCAGCTCCAGCACCACGGTGTTCGCGTCGGGCGCCTCGACCGACTTCACCGACGACAGCGACGCCCTGGCCACGGCCGCCGTCTTCTCATCCATGATCTTGTCCAGCGACGACTTGACGTCCTTGGAGTCGAACGTGCTGCCGTCGGCGAACGTGACGCCCTGTCTGAGCTTGAGGGTGAGCTTCTTGCCGTCGTCCGAGGCCTGCCACGACTCGGCCAGACCGGGCACCACGGTCAGGTCCTTGTCGAACTCGGTGAGCGTCCCGTACAGGTTCTGCAGCACGTTCACGGCCTGGAACTGGGTGGCCTTCCAGGGGAAGAGCGTGTCCGGGTCGGAGGTCACGCCGACCACGAGGGTCTTGCCGGAGGCGGCGCCGCCGGTGCCCGGGGCGGGCCCGGAGGATGCGGAGCAACTGGTGAGGGCGATGGACAGCGCAGCGGCGATGCCGACCGCGGAGACGGTGCCACGCGGCATGTGGCCTCCTCAGGGGGTGGGTCATAAAATTACGCAGACCTTACCACTGAGGTATTTTCTTTCCTTTGTGGGGATGAGAGAGATGCCCGAGGACGACGGGACCGTACTGATCCGCATCCGGGCCGCCATGCCCGCGCTGCGGCCGTCGGAGCGGCGGATCGCGGAGGAGTTCGTCGGCGACCCCGCGGGCGCCGCCAATCTGTCCATCGCCGAGCTGGCCGCCCGCTGCGGGACCTCGACGACCTCGGTGGTGCGCTTCTACCAGCGCATGGGGTACGCGCATTACAAGGACCTCAGGATCGACCTGGCCAGGGCGGTGGCGCGCGAGGAGCTGACCACGTCGAGCCTGCCGGAGGTGTCCGGCGACATAGACCGCAACGACAGCCTGGAAGGCATCGTCTCCAAGGTGGCGATGAACGAGACGCTGTCCATCGCCGACACGGCCCGCTCGCTGGACATGGAGGCGCTCGGCGCCGCTGTGTCGCTGCTGCTGGCCGCCCGCAGGATCGACAGCTTCGGCGTGGGCGCGAGCTCCCTCGTGGGGCTCGACCTGCAGCAGAAGCTGTCGCGCATCGGGCGGACCGCGATCAACTGGCACGACTCGCACTCGGCCTGGACGTCGGCGGCCACGCTGGACTCCGGCTGCGTGGCGGTGGCCGTGTCGCACACGGGCGCCACCGTGGACACGGTCGAGTTCCTGTCCATCGCCCGCAAGTCGGGCGCCTCCACCGTGGCGATCACGAACTTCCACGACTCGCCGCTGGCCCGGGCGGCCGACGTGACGCTCACGACGGCCGCCCGGGAGACGAAGTTCCGCTCGGGCGCGCTGGGCAGCCGCATCGCGCAGCTGATGGTGGTCGACTGCCTGTTCACGGGGGTCGCCCAGGCCTCCTACGACGAGTCGATGGCGGCGCTGCGCAACACGTACGCGGTCGTGCACGAGCGAGTCATCCACAAGCGGACTTAGGCGGGGCGCTGGACGGTCTCGCAGTCGACGTTGACCGGGTCGAAACGGTCGGCCACGGCCACGTCAGTGCCGTCGCCGCAGCTCACGCGGCTCTCCTGCGTGTCGTCCCGCACGTCCACCAGATCGGCGCCGCCGCCGGCCGACACGGTGTCCCGCCCCCGTCCGGCAGTGATCTGGTTGATCCCGCCGTCGCCGGACAGGGTGTCGCCGAACGAGCTGCCGATGATGTTCTCGACCTGGATGTTGTCCTTGTCGGCCGGGCGGGCGCCCTCGGCGTCGCGGCCGTCGTTGCCCGCGGAGTCCAGGCTCACGTGGACGCCCGTGCTCCCCGTCGGGCCGGTGGCCGGCACGCCGGAGTAGGTCGCGGTGTCCGCACCGGCGCCGCCCGCGTAGAGGATCTCGCTGGTCGAGTGGCCGACGGAGCCCACGCTCACACTGGGGCGGAAGGAGTCGTCGCCGGCGTCGCCCTCGACTGTCCCCTTCGCGGAACGAGCGTGGTGAACGTGTCGGCGCCCTCGCCCAGCCGGGCCGCGATCCGCGTGATGCCGGCCGAGCAGCGCACGGTCTTGGGATCGCCCGCAGCCGCCGCGCAGCCGGGACCGGGCGTGATGGCCACCGAGTCGGCGACCCGCAGCACGTTGGTGCCGGACTCGAGCATGATCAGGACCCTGTTGGCGTCGGCGGAGCCGGTGTAGTCCAGTTGAAGTAAGCCGCCGGCGACGACCCGTACCGAGGCGCTCGAGGTCCCGGCGGTTGCGTGGCCCGTGCCGGGGAGCGCGGCGAGCGCGCCCACGGCCAGGCCGCCCAGCAGTGACAGGTGAAGCGCGCGGCGCTTGAAGGTCTTCATGGTTCCTCCTTGGTTGTCGGGAGGCTCCATAGTGCGGCCGGAACAATGTTCTGCTCTGCGTATTCCTGCACGGATGATCTGTAATCCTCGCGACAGGTTCACAGCCGGGATTCACCTGGGGTTCACGGGCCGTCTCTACCTTGTAGGCCCATGAGCTGGAGGTACCGGGCCAACACGACGCTGGAGGGCCTGACGGGATACACGTTGACGCGGCGGCCGCGCAAGGAGCCGCCGAAGCCGCCGCCCCCGCCGCCGCTGGTGCTCCAGCGGCTGCCCGGCGACGTGGTGCGGCCGCCCGTCGATCCCGCGCACGACCGGCTGCTGCGCGAGCCGGTCTTCCTGCTGTCGTCCGTACGGTCGGGCTCCACGCTGCTGCGGGTCATGCTCAACAGCCACTCCCGGGTGCACTCGCCCATCGAGACGCACTTCAGGCGGGTCACCGTCGGGCTCGGCACCGATCCCGTACGGCAGGCCATGGAGGCGCTCGGCCACACCCACAGCGACATCGAGCACATCGTGTGGGACCGGCTGCTGCACCGTGAGCTGGCCCGCAGCGGCAAGCCGATCCTGGCCGAGAAGACGCCCAGCAACGTGTTCGCCTGGCGGCGCATCTCGGCCTGCTGGCCGGACGCGCGCTTCGTCTTCCTGCTGCGCCACCCCATGTCCATCGTGCAGTCCTGGCACGAGGCCGACCCGGACAAGCGGCCCATGGAGGAGGCCGTGCCGCGCACGCTGAGCTATATGACCTACCTGGAGGAGGCCCGTGTCCACCTCGACGGGCTGACCGTGCGCTACGAGGAGCTGGTCGCCGAGCCCGAGCGCGAGCTGCGGCGGCTCTGCCTCTTCCTGGGGCTGGAGTTCGAACCGGCCATGCTGAACTACGGCGCGAAGGACCACGGCGCCTTCGTCAAGGGCATCGGCGACTGGCGCGACAAGATCCGCGCCGGCACGGTCGTCGAGGGCCGTCCCCTCCCGGCGGCGGACGAGGTGCCGGACGAGCTGCGCGAGATGTGCCGCCTGTGGGACTACTGATAGTTCGCCGGTCGTTTGCCCGTCATTCAGGGAAGTCTCCGATAGGTTGCGGTTCGTGATCGACGGGCCCTCGCGCCGTACCATGCTCGCCGGAACCCTCGCCGGCCTCGCCCTGCCCGCACCTGCCGCCCAGGCGTCGGCAGGTCTGCCCACGCGCCCGAACGTCGTCGTGATCCTGGCCGACGACCTCGGCTGGGGCGAGATCGGCAGCCAGGGGCAGCGCCTGATCAGCACGCCGAACCTGGACCGGCTGGCGGCCGAGGGCGTGCGCTTCGAGACCGCGTACTCGGGGGCGCCGCTCTGCGCCCCGTCGCGCTGCGCCCTGCTCACCGGGCTGCACGCCGGCCACGGCACCGTACGCGAGAACCCGGAGGGCGGGCCGCAGCACTCGCTCACCGCGGCCGACCTCACCTTCGCCGAGCTGCTGCGGCTGACCGGCTACCGCACGGCCTGCATCGGCAAGTGGGGCTTCGGCCCCGAGCGGCCGGGGCAGGCCTCTCATCCGAACGAGCGCGGCTTCGAGGAGTTCTTCGGCTACATCGGGCACGCCCACGCCCATCAGTACTTCCCCCAGTACCTGTGGCACAACGGCGCCAAGGTGCGGCTCGACGGCAGGTCGTACGCGCCGGACCTGTTCCGCCGGCGGGCGATCGAGTTCATCCACCAGGCCGGCGACGATCCGTTCCTGCTCTACTTCCCGACCATCCTGCCGCACTCGCCGAGCGTCGTCCCCGGCGACGCGGGGCCGTACGAGCGCCGGCCGTGGAGCGGCCCGAACCGGCGGCACGCGGCGCAGGTGGCCCGGCTCGACTCCGACGTGGCCGCGCTGGTGCGCGCGCTGCGCGAGGCGGGCGTCGCCGAGCGCACGCTCGTGCTGTTCACCAGCGACAACGGCCCCCACCACGAGAAGGGCGTGACGCCGGAGCTGTTCGACTCCAACGGGCACTTACGCGGCGTCAAGCGCAACCTGTATGAGGGCGGCATCCGCGTGCCGCTGATCGCCTGGTCGCCGCGGTTACGCCCGCGCGTGGTCGAGCAGCCGGTGGCGTCGTGGGACGTGCTGCCGACGCTGGCCGACCTGGCCGGGGTGCCGGTGCCCGCCCACCTCGACGGCGTGTCCTTGCGCGGCCTGCTCGACGGCGACGGCGCGCCCGGGCACGACCACCTCGTGTGGAACCGGCCACGCAAGATGCAGGCGATCCGCCGGGGCCGGTGGAAACTGCTCCGGTTCGCCCCGCACATCGCGGGCGCCGGGCCCGAGGGCCGGATCGAGCTGTACGACCTGGCCGCCGACCCGGGGGAGCGCCACGACCTGGCCGCCACCAGGGCCGAGCTGGCCGGCGAGCTGACGGCCCTGCTCGACGACTCCATCGGCCCCGACCCGCGCGTCCCGTACGGGCTGGAGACCGAGCTCATCGGCGGTCGGGTCCTGGTGACCCTGCACAACGGCTCGTCGGTGCCGTGGCGAAAGGTCCGGCTGAGCCTGAACGGCGTCCGGGCCCACCCCGTACCGCTGGTGGACCCGGGCACGGCGATCACCGTGGGCTTCCCGCTCCCGGGCGCGGTCCTGGTCACGGCCCGCGCCCGGTTCACGGCCGACGGCCGCTCACATCACTTCCGCGTCAGGGCAGGCGGCCCACGTGGGCGAGCGCCTGCTTCAGCAGCACGCCGTGCCCGCCGCTCATCTCCTGCTGGACCCCCGGAGACGCGGCGTCCTCAGGCGTGAACCACTCGAAGTCAAGGGCGTCCTGCCGGGGCCGGCAGTCACCCGCGACCGGGACGATGTAGGCAAGCGAGACCGCGTGCTGCCGCGGATCGTGGTACTGGGTGATGCCGGGCGTGGGGAAGTACTCGGCCACGGTGAACGGCTGCGGCGAGGCGGGGATGTGAGGGAGCGCCACGGGCCCGAGATCCTTCTCCAGATGCCGCAGGAGCGCGTCGCGGATCCGCTCGTGGTGGAGCACCCGCCCCGAGACCAGCGCCCGGCTGACCGTGCCGTCCGACAAGATGCGCAGCAGCAGGCCGACGCGGGTGACCACGCCGGTGTCGTCGACCCGTACCGGCACGGCGTCGACGTAGAGTATCGGCAGCTGGCCCCGCACCGATTCGAGTTCTTCCGGTGAGAGCCATCCAGGCGTGGTTTCGGTCTTTTCGGTCATCTGCCGATCGTACTTTCCCGGGACTCCCGCCCGGGAACGGTTCTGCCCGCGAGCCAGGACATGACACAGGTCAAGAGCACGATGCCGAAGAACGGCAGGTAAGAGATGATTTTCCGCTTCATGTGATCTCCCTCCGCTGCGCCTGGACGGTGTACTTGGGGTCGTTCGCGGACTCCCTGCCGGCGTGGAAGATCCCGAACCGGGTGCACGCCGACCCAGCCAGCAGGGCGGCGCCCGCCGCCACGGCCGCGATCCTGCTGCGGCGGCCCGCGGTCATCCCGGCCAGCGCGCCCGCCAGCACCAGCACCTCGCCCGCCCGCAGCAGCCTGCTCCGCTTGAGCGGCTCGGCCAGCGGCCCGAGCCGCCGTTCCATCCGGACGGCGGCCACGCACTCGGCGACCGCGCCCAGCAGCGCCGCCCGCCGGGCCGGGCCTGCCTCCGACGGCGGCGCGGCCAGCATCCCCAGCCCGCCCGCCGCGGCCGTGGCCGAGCCCGCGAACAGGAACGGCATCTCCCTGAACCCCTCGTGCCAGGCGGGCACGGCGGTGTCGCAGATCAGCGCGGCGGTGTAGGTGGCCACCGCGGGCCCGGCCAGCCCCGCCCCGATCGTGGCGGCCCGCCCCAGGCGAGGCAGGCGCCCGGTCAGGTCGGTGGCCGCCGCGCACCCGGCCTGCGGCCCGTACGCGGTGAGAATCCAGGTGCCGACGCTCATGGGCGAGGTCACCTTGAACACCCGCAGCATGTTGAGGAACCGCTCCGGCCGCCCCAGGTCGTGGATCAGCGAGTAGAGCGACCCGCCCAGCGCGCACAGGGCCGCCACCTTGCCCACCCTGGCCAGCCGCGGCCTGCCGGTCAGCTCGGCGGCGGCCGCCAGCGTGGACGACGCGCCGCCTAGGCCGCCGAGAAAGAGGTAACCGGCGATGTCGTGCGCCTGCCAGGTCGGCTCGTTCAGCACCGGCAGCCCGTAGTAGGAGTCGAACCTCGCCTGCGACGGCCTGAGCCGTTCGCGCCTGTGGCCCGCCGAGCCGGGCGTGGCCTCCCGCTCGGTACGCAGCTCGGCCGAGCCGTCCAAGCGCACGTCGGTCTGACTGGTCATCCCCGCCTCCTCCACACCGGCAGCGCTGTCGCCGCCACGCCGGCCAGCAGGGCGAGCGCCGCGACCCCCGCGTGCCGCCACATCGACGGCAGGTCCCTGGTGGTCACCACGGGACCGGGCGGCAGGCCGTACACCTCGGGCTCGTCCAGCAGCAGGAAGAACGCGCCCATGCCGCCCACCCCGTCGCCGGTGTCGTGCCCGTACAGGCGGGCGGACGTGACGCCCTGCTCGCGCACCTGGCCGAGCCGGCGCTCGGCCCGCTCGCGCAGCTCGTCCAGGTCCCCGAACTGGATCGAGTCCGTCGGGCACGTCTTGGCGCACGCCGGCTCCTGCCCGTCGCCCAGGCGGTCGTAGCACATCGTGCACTTGGCCGCGAGGCCCGTGCTCTCCCGCACGCCGATCACCCCGAACGGGCAGGCGGGCACGCAGTAGCCGCACCCGTTGCAGACGTCCTCCTGCACCACGACCGTGCCGTGCTCGGTGCGGAACAGCGACCCCGTCGGGCACACGTCCAGGCAGGCCGCCTCCGTGCAGTGCTTGCACACGTCGGAGGCCATCAGCCAGCGGAAGTCCATGTCGCCGACCCCGGGCTCCTGGTGGCCGAGCGGGCGCCGCTGCTCGATGAAGGCCACGTGCCGCCAGGTGTCGGCGCCCAGTCCCACGGTGTTGTCGTATGACATGCCGGTGAAGGCCAGGCCGTCGTCGGGGACGGCGTTCCACTCCTTGCAGGCGACCTCGCACGCCTTGCAGCCGATGCAGATGCTGGTGTCGGTGAAGAAGCCCACGCGGCCCATCACGTCTCCGTTCCCGTGCCGGCCGTGACGCCGGCCCGCCGCTGGTAGGCCCTGACCAGCTCCGGCAGCGCCGGGCCGCGCGGGCGCCGCCCCGGCCGGATGTCCGCCGCCAGGGCCTTGACCTCCTGGATGTGGGAGTTGGGGTCCAGCGAGATCGCCGACAGCTCGTTGGCCGCGTCGCCCCTGGCCAGCCCGTTGGGCCCGTAGTGGAACGGCAGCCCGATCTGGTGCAGCACCCGGCCGTCCAGGCGCAGCGACGGCATCCGGTCGGTGACCATGACCCGGGCCTCGATGGCGCTGCGCGCGGTGATGATCGTGGCCCAGTCGCCGTGCACGAGCCCGCGCTCGGCGGCCAGCTCGGGCGACACCTCGCAGAACATCTCCGGCTGCAGCTCCGCCAGGTACGGCGTGTGCCGGCTCATGCCGCCCGCCGTGAAGTGCTCGGTGAGCCGGTACGTCGTCACCACGTACGGATAGACCGACGCGCCCGGCTCGTCGCCGCTCGGCTGGTAGCGGTTGTCCTCGTGCGGGTAGACCTTGCGCGCTGGGTTGCGCTGGTGACCGTAGAGCGGGTTGGCCACCGGCGAGTCCTGCGGCTCGTAGTGCGCCGGCAGCGGCCCGTCCACCACCCCTGACGGCGCGAACAGCCAGCCCTTCCCGTCGGCCTGCATGATGAACGGGTCGGTCCCGGACAGCGCGGCCCCGCCCCGCGCGTCCGGCGGCGGCCGGCAGCCGGGGTTCTTGTCCGCCTCGAAGTCCGGCACGTCGAAGCCGGTCCACCTGCCCGCCTGCCCGTCCCACCAGACCAGCTTCTTGGCCTCGCTCCACGGGCTGCCGTCCGGCCTGGCCGAGGCCCGGTTGTAGAGGATGCGCCGGTTCGCCGGCCAGGCCCAGGCCCATTCGGCGGCGATCCAGTCCTGCTCGGTGTGCGGCTTGCGGCGGGCGGCCTGGTTGACGCCGCCGGCGTACACGCCGCAGTAGATCCAGCAGCCGCACACGGTGGAGCCGTCGTCCTTGAGCTCGTGGTATCCCGACAGCGGGCGCCGGTCGGCGTCCCAGCCGTTGATCTCGGCCAGCACCGCCTCGGCGGACGGCTCCTCCATGGCGCCCTCGACCGGGTAGTCCCAGGTGAGCTCGAGCACCGGCGCGTCCATCCGGTCCGCCGAGCCCGCCAGCTTCTCCTTGATGATCCGTCCCAGGTGGTACATGAACCACAGGTCGCTGCGCGCGTCCCCGGCCGGCTCGACCGCCTGGTGGTGCCACTGGAGCAGCCGGTTGGTGTTGGTGAAGCTGCCGCTCTTCTCCGTGTGACAGGCCGCGGGGAAGAAGAACACCTCCGTGCCGATGTCCGCGGTGGCCAGCTCGCCCGTCTCGATCTCCGGGCCGTCCTTCCACCAGGTGGCGCTCTCGATCAGGTTGAGGTCGCGGACGACCAGCCAGTCGAGCCTGGCCATGCCCAGGCGCTGCATCCTGGCGTTGGCCGAGCCCACCGCGGGGTTCTCGCCGAGCAGGAGGTAGCCCTTGCACGTGCCGTCGAGCTGCGCCAGCACCGTGTCGTACGTGCTGTGCGACCCCGTCAGCCTGGGCAGGTAGCCGAACCTGAAGTCGTTGTCCGGCTGGGCGGACTCGCCCCACCACGCCTTGAGCAGGCTGACCAGATAGGCGGGCATGTTCGCCCAGCAGCCCCGGGGCGGCGAGTCGGCCAGCGTGAACGCGCGCAGGTTCATGTCCTCGTGCGCGTGCGGCATCGGGATGTAGCCCGGCAGCAGGTTGAACAGCGTCGGCACGTCGCTGGAGCCCTGGATGCTCGCGTGCCCGCGCAGCGCCTGGATGCCGCCGCCCGGGCGGCCGATGTTGCCGAGCAGCAGCTGCAGGATGCTCGCCGTCCTGATGAACTGCGAGCCGTCGCTGTGCTGCGTCCAGCCGACCGCGTACACGAACTCCGAGGTCCTCTCGGGCCCCGAGTTCACCGTCAGATGCCGGCACACCTGCAGGAACAGCTCGCGCGGCACCCCGCACACCCGCTCGACCATCTCCGGCGTGTAGCGGGCGAAGTGGCGGCGCAGCACCTGCATGACGCAGCGCGGGTGGCGCAGCGTCTCGTCGCGCTCCGGCGTGCCGCCCATCGGGACGCCGGCGCCGCCGAGCATCTCGGCGCGGCCCGGCGGCATCGTGCCCACCGGCCAGTCGCGCGCGCCGGCCGCCGCGACGACCGACATGCCCTCGTACTGCCAGCTCTCGTGGCCGTAGGTGCGGGTGCGCGGGTCGAAGCCGGAGAAGACGCCGTCGAGGTCCTCGGCGTCGCGGTAGTCCTCCCTGAGGAGGGTGGCCGCGTTGGTGTAGTTGACCACGTACTCGTGGAAGTACAGGTCGTTCTCCAGCACGTGGTTGATGATCCCGCCGAGGAAGGCCACGTCGGAGCCCGCGCGGATGGGCACGTGCAGGTCGGCCAGCGCGCTCGTGCGGGTGAAGCGCGGGTCGACGTGGATGATCACCGCGCCGCGCGCCTTGGCCTCCATCACCCACTGGAAGCCCACCGGGTGGGCCTCGGCGAAGTTCGAGCCCTGGATGACCACGCAGTCGGAGTGCTGCAGGTCCTGCATGAACGTGGTGGCGCCGCCCCGGCCGAACGAGGTGCCGAGCCCGACCACGGTCGAGCTGTGGCACACCCGGGCCTGGTTCTCGATCTGCACCACGCCGAGCGCCGTCAGCAGCTTTTTGATGAGGTAGTTCTCCTCGTTGTCCAGCGTGGCGCCGCCCAGGCTGGCGATGCCCATGGTCCTGGCGGTGCGCTTGCCGTCCTTCTCCCACTCCCACGTCTGGCGGCGGGTGGCGATGATCCGGTCGGCCACCATCTCCATGGCGGTGGCGAGGTCGATCTCCTGCCAGTCGGCCGCGCCCGGCGGCCGGTGGAGGGCCTTGTACTGGCGGTTGGAGGCGGTGGTGAGCTGCAGGCTGGCCGCCCCCTTGGGGCACAGCCGGCCGCGGCTGACGGGGGAGTCGGGGTCGCCCTCGATCTGGACGACCTTCTCATCCCGTACGTAGACGTTCTGGGCGCAGCCCACCGCGCAGTAGGGGCACACCGACTTGACGACGCGCTCTGCCGTGGCCGTGCGCGCCCGCAGCGCCGCCGTCCTGGCCGACTTCACGGCCGCGCCCCGCCCCGTGCGGTCCTCACCGGTCAGCTGCCGCAGCAGCGGCCACCTCAATCGCATGACGCCCCCCGAACCCCTGGCCGGGTTCCTGCCCTTGTCCCGGGAGGCGAAAACACGCAGGTCGAGGGGGTCAGAACAGGCGCGCGGCGGCCTCGTCCCACGCGCTGGCGTCGCCCGAGGGCTCGTAGCGGCGCAGCGGCTGCGAGGAGGCGACCAGCGACCGCATCTCCGCCAGGTCCGAGACGAGCCCCGCCGCCCGCGCCTGGACCAGCACGTTGCCGAGCGCGGTCGCCTCGGCCGGCCCGGCCACCACCGGCAGGCCGCAGGCGTCGGCGGTCAGCCGGCACAGCAGCTCGTTACGCGACCCGCCGCCCACCAGGTGGACGACCTCGACGTCGCGCCCCGACAGCTCCATCGCCTGCCGCACCGCCAGCCGGTGCCCGAGCGCCAGGCTCTCCAGCACGCACCGGACGTACCCGGCCGGGGACGACGGGGGCCGCTGGCCCGTGCGGCGGCACTCGGCGGCGATCCTGGCCGGCATGTCGCCCGGCGGCAGGAACACCGGCTCGTCCGGGTTCACCACGGCCGCGAACGGCCGCTCGGCCGCCGCCGCCTTGAGCAGCTCGCCGAGGTCGGAGCCCGGCCAGGCCCGCAGGCACTCCTGCAGCAGCCACAGCCCCATGACATTGCGCAGGTAGCGGACGGTGCCGTCGATGCCTGCCTCGTTGGTGAAGTTCGCGGCCCGGCTCTCGGGCGTCAGCACCGGCTCCGGCAGCTCCACGCCGGCCAGCGACCACGTGCCGCACGAGATGTAGGCGAACGCCGGCCCGGACGCGGGAACGGCGGCCACCGCCGAGGCGGTGTCATGCGAGCCCACCGCTCTGACGGGCGCCGACCAGCCGATCTCCGCGGCCACGTCCCGCCGCAGCCCGCCGACCGCCTCGCCCGGCTGCCGCAGCGGCGGGAACAGCTCCGCGGGCAGGCCGAGCTGCTTGATCAGCGGTGCCGCCCACGACCTGGTGCGTACGTCGAGCAACCCCGTCGTCGAGGCGTTCGTCACCTCGGCGCCCAGCTCGCCGGTGAGCCAGTAGCCGATCAGGTCGGGGATCAGCAGCATCGTCGCCACCCCGTCGAGCCGGTCGGCCAGCAGCTGGTAGACGGTGTTGAAGGGCAGCACCTGCAGCCCGGACACCTCGTACAGCGTCTCCGCCCCGACCGACTCGGCCACCCGCTCGGCCACGCCGCGCGTGCGGTCGTCGCGGTAGTGCACGGGGTTGCCGAGCAGCGCGCCCGACTCGTCGAGCAGCCCGTAGTCCACCGCCCACGAGTCCACGCCGATGGACGACACCGGGCCCGCGTTGCGCAGGCCGGTGAGGATCTCCCGGTAGAGGCCGAGGACGTTCCAGTAGAGCCGGTCCGCCACGCGTACCGGGCCGTTCGGGAAGCGGTGGACCTCGGTCAGTGCTATCCCCTTCAGGCCGTCCGTCAGTTCGGCCAGCATCACCCGGCCGCTTGAGGCTCCGAGGTCGACGGCGGCGAAACGGCGGCTCATTGGGTGGACTCCCTGGCGACGAGCTCCGGCTGGAACATGATGTGCTGGTGCGCGTGCGTGTCCGGATTGTCGCACTCGTCCAGCAGCAGCTCGGTGGCGATCCGGCCGAGCTGGTAGGTCGGCTGACGCATCGAGCTGAGCGACACGGTGGAGGCGGCGGCGAAGTCGATGTCGTCGTAGCCGATCAGCGCCACGTCCTCCGGCACCCGCACCCCGGCCCGCAGCAGCGCGCGCAGCACGCCGAGCGCGAGCAGGTCGTTGGCGCAGAACACGGCCTCGGGCAGGCCGCCCGCGATCAGCTCGGCGGCCACCTTCTCGCCCGCGCGGGCCGTCATCGTGCCGGCCTCGGCGACCTTGAGGTCGTCCGGGTCGAGGCCGGCGGTCCGCATCGCGGCCTTCGCGCCCTCCCGGCGCTCCACACACTGCCTGATCGTCAGCGGACCCGTCACATAGGCGACGCTGCGTGCGCCCTTCGCCAGCAGGTGCGTGACCGCCGCCCGGCCGCCCGCGACGTCGTCCACGGCGACCGCGCACTGGTCGGGCCGGTGCGCCGGATGGTCGACCAGCACCACGCTGATGCCGCGCTCGCGCAGCCGGTCGAGCCTGCCGGGGTCCTCGCCGGACGGGGTGATCAGCACGCCGCGCACCCGGTGCTCGGCCAGCACCCGCAGGTTGCGGTCCTCCTTGTCCTGCGAGCCCGCCGAGTTGCCCAGGATCACCGCGTAGCCGAGCTCGCTGGCCACGTCCTCGACCCCGGCCGCGACCTCGGTGAAGAACGGGTTGCCTATGTCGATCACGCTCAGGCCGATCGTCCTGCTGTGCCCGGCACGCAGCGTCGAGGCCGAGCCGTGGCGGACGAACCCCAGCTCGCTGATCGCCGCCTCCACGCGCTCCCGGGTGGCGGGTGCGACTTTGCCGGGCCGGTTGAGTACGTTGGAGACCGTGCCTGGAGAGACGCCGGCGTGTGCGGCGACGTCCTTGATGCTGACCAGGGCCATGAGGATCTATTAAAACGTACAAACGCGCTTTGTGCCAGTCAGAGGGCGATACGCAGCCCCGGTTTGGCCGCTCCTCCCGTAAAACGTTTGTATCGGGCAGTGCAGGGGCGTGCCCTTCCCCTGATTTCATAACGTTCAAGTAACGCCAGCATCACGGGTCACGTCCGGATTCGCCCCGCCTGCCTGGGCAATCACCCATGTTGATCAGCGCGAACCCGCGCGCGGCGCCACGAAAGGCCTTGTGCGACGCCGTTGAGGAACGTTTTAATCCCCCGTAAACGCAGGCGTAACACGCTGTGAGCGCTAACAGTTATTCGAAAGGCAGGCTTCAGTGCCGGACGTCATCGCCTACGGCGGGGACTGGAACCCAGAGCAGTGGCCCGAGGAGACGTGGGAGCAGGATGTCGCGCTGATGCGCGAAGCCGGCGTCAACCGGGTCAGCGTCGGCATCTTCTCCTGGTCGCTGCTCGAGCCGGTGGAGGGCGTGTTCGAGTTCGGCTGGTTCGACCGCGTGATGGACCTGCTGGCCGCGAACGGGATCAAGGCCAACCTGGCCACGCCGACCGCCGCCCCGCCGCCCTGGTTCGGGGACGCCTACCCGGAGGCGCTGCCGGTGGACGCCGACGGGCGGCGGCTGTACCACGGCAGCAGGCAGGGCTTCTGCCCCAGCTCGCCGATCTACCGGGAGAAGGCGCTGCGCATCGCCGAGCAGGTGGCCACGCGTTACCGCGACCACCCGGCGCTGGCCCTGTGGCACGTGCACAACGAGTACGGCTGCCACAACGCGCGCTGCTACTGCGACACCTCAGCCGCGGCCTTCCGCGCCTGGCTGCGCTCGCACTACTCCTCGCTCGACGCGCTCAACGACGCGTGGGGCTCCGCGTTCTGGTCCCAGCGCTACAGCGAGTGGTCCCAGATCCTGCCGCCGCGCGCCACCCCCACCTTCCCGAACCCCGGCCAGCAGCTCGACTTCCGCCGTTTCAGCTCCGACGCGCTGGTCGAGCTCTACACGGCAGAGCGCGACCTGCTCAAGAAGATCACCCCCGACGTGCCCGCGACCACCAACCTGATGGCGGGCGCGCACTGGGACATGGACTGCTGGGCCTTCGCCGCCGAGATGGACGTGGTCTCCACCGACCACTACCTGATCGGCGCCCGCGCGGAGCCGCACATCGACCTGGCCTTCGCCGCCGACTACGCCCGCTCGCTCAACGGCGGCCGGCCCTGGCTGCTGATGGAGCACTCGACCAGCGCGGTCAACTGGCAGCCGCGCAACCTCGCCAAGAAGCCCGGCGAGCTGCGCCGCAACTCCCTGTCCCACCTGGCCAGGGGCGCGGACGGGATCATGTTCTTCCAGTGGCGGGCCTCCAGCGCGGGCGCGGAGAAGTGGCACTCGGCGATGCTGCCGCACGCGGGCGTCAACTCGAAGATCTTCCGCGAGGTCGTCGCGCTCGGCGCCGAGCTGGGCGAGCTCGCCGAGGTGGCGGGCAGCACGGTCGAGGCCGACGTCGCGATCCTCCTCGACCACTCCAGCGTGTGGGCCCAGGACCACCCCGCCCAGCCCACCTCCGACATGGACCCGGTGGAGGAGGTCAAGCGCTGGCACGCCGCGCTCTGGCGGGCCGGCGTCACCTGCGACGTGGCCCACCCCGAGGGCGACCTGACCGGCTACCGTCTGGTGCTGGTGCCCGCGCTCTACCTGGTGAGCGACGCCGGGGCGGCCAACCTCGCCCGGTTCGTGGAACGGGGCGGGGTCGCGCTCGTGGGCCCGTACAGCGGGATCGTGGACGAGCACGACCGGGTGCGGCTCGGGGGCTACCCGGGGGCGTGGCGTGACCTCCTGGGGGTGACCGTCGAGGAGTTCTTCCCCCTGGACGGGCCGATCCAGCTGGCCTCCGGGTGGTCGGGAAGCGTCTGGAGCGAGGTGGCGCAGGCGACGGGCGCGAAGGTGCTCGACACGTACGTCACCGGCGAGCCCGCCTGGACCCGCAACGAGTGGGGCGAGGGATTCGCGCACTACCTCACCACCAGGCTCGACGACGACGGCCTGGCCGAGGTCATCGCCGCCGTCGTGGCCGAGGCCGGGGCCGCGCCCGCCGCCGACGCCCCCGCGGGGGTCGAGGTGGTACGGCGCTCGCACCCCGACGGCCGCTCCTACCTGTTCGCCATCAACCACACCAGCGAGGACGCGGTCGTGACGCCGCCCGCGGGAGAGCCCGTCACGGTGGCGGCGGGCGACGTCCGCGTCGTCTCCGCCTGACGCCCTGAGCCATCGGAGACGCTTCCCTCCGAGGAAGCGGTACCACCTCATCACCCCCCAGTCACCGCACGGAGGTGCAGCACACCATGTCCGAAATATCACGACGCGATGCGTTGAAGGGGTTAGCCGCAGCCGGAGCCGCCGTCCCGCTGGCTTCCATGCTGGACTCGTCGGCCGCTGCGGCGGCCCTGGCCGTCCCCGACGCCACCCTGCGCTGGCTCGAGGACAAGCCCGCCGAGCTCCCCGGCACCACCTGGGGCGTGCCGTGGCCGAAGGGCGCGGTGGCCAAGGAGCAGGCGTTCGCGCTCACGGCGGCCGACGGCACGGCCGTGCCGGTGCAGACGTGGCCGCTGGCGTACTGGCCGGACGGGACGCTGAAATGGACGGCCCACGCGCTCGGTCCCGAGGCGCCCGCGGCGGAGACGTACACGCTGCGGCCGGGCGCCGCGGCGGCCCCCGCCAAGCCGGTCACGGTCAAGGACGAGAAGCAGTACGTGGACGTGGACACCGGCGTGATCCGCGCCCGCGTACGCAAGAGCGGCAGCGAGCTGATCAGCCAGATCTGGCGCGGCGAGACCGAGATCGCCCGCAAGGGGCAGCTCGTCAGCCTCAGGCAGGGCAAGATCGACGACGGCGACGAGCGGACCGTCGAGGTCGACTCCTACCTCAGCGACATCTCCAAGGTGGAGGTCGAGCAGTCCGGGCCGGTGCGCGCGGTCGTCCGGATCGAGGGCCGCCACACCTCGAAGAAGGGCAAGTCGTGGCTGCCGTTCACGATCCGGCTCTACTTCTACGCCGGGGCGGAGAACGTCCGGATGGTCCACACGTTCGTGTTCGACCGCGACGGGCAGCACGACTTCGTCGCCGGGCTGGGCGTGCGCTTCCGGGTGCCGATGCGGGACGAGGCGTACAACCGGCACATCCGGTTCGTCGGTGACGGGCACGGCCTGCTCGCCGAGGCCGTCAAGGGCATCACGGGGCTGCGCCGCGACCCGGGCGCGGCCGTGCGCAAGGCGCAGGTGGCCGGGCAGCGGCTGCCGGACATCGCCACCTGGGACACCCGCGTCAGCAGCCGCATCCACCTCATCCCCGACTGGGGCGACTACACCCTCGCCCAGCTCTCCTCGGAGGGCTTCACGCTCAAGAAGCGCACCAAGAAGGGGTACGGCTGGGTCGCCGTCGACCAGGGCAGGCGGGCCTCGGGCTTCGGGTACGTCGGCGGGACGAGCGGCGGCCTCGCGTTCGGCATGCGCGACTTCTGGCAGCGGCACCCCACCCAGCTCGACGTCAGGGGAGCCGCCTCGGACGAGGCCGAGGTCACCGTCTGGCTCTGGTCGCCGGAGGCCGGGCCGATGGACACCCGCTTCTACCACGACGGCATGGGGCAGGACACGTACCCGGAGCAGATCGAGGGCCTCAACATCACGTACGAGGACTACGAGCCGGGCTTCGGCACGCCCCTCGGCATCGCGCGCACGACCGAGCTGACGTTCTGGGCGCTGGCCGCCACCCCCGACGCCGCCCGGCTCGGGGCGATGGCCGACACCGTGCGGACGCCGCCGCTGATCGTCGCGCCGCCCGCGCACCTGGCGGCGGCCAAGGTGTTCGGCGGCCTGTTCAGCCCGGTCGACCGGTCGACGCCGCAGAAGAAGACCATCGAGGACCATCTCGACTTCCTCTTCGGCTACTACACGAAGCAGGTCGAGCAGCGTCACTGGTACGGCTTCTGGGACTACGGCGACATCATGCACACCTTCGACGAGGACCGGCATGTGTGGCGCTACGACGTCGGCGGCTACGCCTGGGACAACTCCGAGCTCTCGCCCGACCTGTGGCTCTGGTACGCGTACCTGCGCTCGGGGCGCTCGGACATCTTCAGGTTCGCGGAGGCGATGACCCGGCACACCGGCGAGGTGGACGTCTACCACCTCGGGCCGTGGGCCGGGCTCGGCACCAGGCACAACGTGCAGCACTGGGGGTGCAGCGCCAAGCAGCAGCGCATCTCGACCGCCGTCTACCGGCGCATCTTCTACTTCCTGACCGCCGACGAGCGCACCGGTGACCTCATGCGGGCGCTGGTGGACTCCGACAAGACGTTCCTGGCCATCGACCCGCTACGCAAGATCCGCACGGAGCCGTACACGCCGGACCCCACGGCTCTCGCGATCGGGCTGGGCACCGACTGGAGCGGCCTGGCCGCCGCCTGGCTGACCGAGTGGGAACGCGGCGGGGACCCGGTGGCGGAGAAGAAGCTCAAGGCCACCATGCGCACCATCGCCGCGATGCCCAACGGCTTCGTCACCGGGGAGGGCCTCTACAACATCAACACCGGCGAGTTCGCCCCCGCGGCGAAGAAGGTCGCGGTGTCGCACCTGTCGGCGATGTTCGGACAGGTCGAGATCTGCGCCGAGCTCATCGACCTCGTGGACATGCCCGACTTCGAGCGGGCCTGGCTCCAGTACTGCCGCCTGTTCAACGCCACCAAGGCCGAGCAGGCCGCCGAGACGGGCGCGAACTTCGGCAACCTCATACTCAAGCAGGGGCACTCCCGGCTCACGGCGTACGCGGCGGTCCGGCTCAAGCGCGACGACCTCGCGGCCCGGGCGTGGACGGAGTTCGCCACGGGGGACGGCTACGCGCCCGGCCTGCCGTGGAAGTCGGAGAAGGTCACGACGACGCTCAACCCGACGGACGAGGCGTCCTGGGTCTCCACCAACACCACGGCCCTGTACGGCCTGGCCGCCATCCAGAACCTCGCCCTCGTCGGCGACAAGCTCACCACCTGAGCCACGAAGATCCACATTAAAACGTGTCATCATCCCGGCCCCGGCAGCCCGCCGGGGCCGGGGCCGGGGGCGCATTGACAGCGAGCACCAGGAATCATAGTTTCCTGCACGAAGGATTAAAACGTTTTGAAGCACCCACCAGAAGAGGAGCGTCAGTTGCAACGCGTCTGCTTCCTGCTGAAAGTCCGCCCAGAGCGGCTGGCGGAGTACCGCGAACGCCACCGGGACGTCTGGCCGGAGATGCGAGAGGCGCTCGCGAGCACCGGCTGGCACAACTACTCGCTCTTCCTCAGAGACGACGGCCTGCTGGTGGGCTACCTGGAGACCGAGGACTTCGAGGCCGCCAAGAAGGCCATGGCCGAGACCGAGGTCAACGCCCGCTGGCAGGCCGAGATGGCGCCGTTCTTCGAGGACCTCGACGGCCGCCCCGACGAGGGCATGGCGCCGCTGACCGAAGTGTTCCACCTGGACTGATCGGGGAGTAATGACTGACATCAAGGCCGCGCTGCGGGCGCAGCACATCGAGACGCCGTCCTGGGCGTACGGCAACAGCGGCACGAGGTTCAAGGTGTTCGCGCAGCAGGGGGTGCCGCGCGACCCGTACGAGAAGCTGGCCGACGCCGCCCAGGTGCACGCCTACACCGGTGTCGCCCCCACGGTCGCCCTGCACATCCCGTGGGACAAGGTGGACGACTACGCCGACCTGGCCAGGCACGCCCGTGACCTGGGAGTGGGCATCGGAGCCATCAACTCCAACGTCTTCCAGGACGACGACTACATGCTCGGCAGCGTCACCAACCCCTCCGCGCGGGTGCGCCGCAAGGCGACCGACCACCTGCTGGAGTGCGTGGACATCATGGACGCCACCGGCTCCGACACGCTCAAGCTGTGGTTCTCCGACGGCATCAACTACCCGGGCCAGGACGACATCAGGGCCCGCCAGGACCGCCTGGCCGAGTCCCTGGCCGAGGTGTACGACCGGCTCGGCGAGGGCCAGCGCTTCCTGCTTGAATACAAGCTGTTCGAGCCCGCCTTCTACGCCACCGACGTGCCCGACTGGGGCACCGCGTACGCCCACTGCGTCAAGCTCGGCCCCAAGGCGCAGGTCGTGGTGGACACCGGCCACCACGCGCCGGGCACCAACATCGAGTTCATCGTCGCGTTCCTGCTGCGCGAGGGCAAGCTCGGCGGGTTCGACTTCAACTCCCGCTTCTACGCCGACGACGACCTCATGGTGGGGGCGGCGGACCCGTTCCAGCTCTTCCGCATCATGTTCGAGGTGGTCCGAGGCGGCGGTCTCGACCCCGAGGCCGGCGTGGCGTTCATGCTGGACCAGTGCCACAACATCGAGCCCAAGATCCCGGGCCAGATCCGCTCGGTGATGAACGTCCAGGAGGCCACCGCCAAGGCCCTGCTGGTGGACCGCGAGGCGCTGGCCGCCGCGCAGTCCGAGGGCGACGTGCTGGGCGCGAACGCCGTGTTCATGGACGCCTACAACACCGACGTGCGGCCGCTGCTCGCCGAGCTGCGGGAGGAGTCGGGGCTGGCGCCCGACCCGATGTCCGCGTACGCCAAGTCCGGATATTTCGAGAAGATCGCCGCCGAGCGCGTCGGCGGCACGCAGGCCGGCTGGGGGGCCTGAGCAATCATGGATGTCGTGAAAGAACTGCTGGAACGCTCTCACCGCCTGGGCGCCGACCCGCGCAACACCAACTACGCGGGCGGCAACACCTCGGCCAAGGGCGCCGCGCCCGACCCGGTCACCGGTGAGGAGGTCGAGCTGCTCTGGGTCAAGGGCTCCGGCGGCGACCTCGGCACGCTGAAGGAGTCCGGGCTCGCCGTGCTCCGCCTCGACCGGCTGCGCGCGCTCAAGGGCGTCTACCCGGGCGTTGAGCGCGAGGACGAGATGGTCGCCGCGTTCGACTACTGCCTGCACGGCAAGGGCGGGGCCGCGCCGTCGATCGACACCGCCATGCACGGCCTGGTCGAGGCCGGGCACGTGGACCACCTGCACCCGGACGCCGGCATCGCGCTCGCGACCGCCGCCGACGGCGAGGAGCTGACCAGGCGCGTCTTCGGCGACCGGGTGGTGTGGGTGCCGTGGCGGCGCCCCGGGTTCCAGCTCGGCCTGGACATCGCCGCCATCAAGGAGGCCAACCCCCAGGCCATCGGCTGCATCCTCGGCGGCCACGGCATCACCGCCTGGGGCGAGACGTCGCAGGAGTGCGAGTCGCGCTCGCTGGAGATCATCCGCACCGCCGAGGCGTACCTGGCCGAGCACGGCCGCCCCGACCCGTTCGGCTCGGTGATCTACGACACCCTGCCCGAGGCGGAGCGCCACGAGCGCGCCGCCGCCCTGTTCCCCTACATCAGGGGCCTGGCCGCCACGGACGTCCGCGTCGTCGGCCACTACACCGACACGCCCGAGGTGCTGGACTTCGTCTCCCGCGCCGAGCACCCGCGCCTGGCCGCGCTGGGCACGTCCTGCCCCGACCACTTCCTGCGGACCAAGGTCGCGCCGCTGGTCCTCGACCTGCCGCCGGACGCGCCCCTCGAGCAGGCCGTCGAACGGCTGCGCGAGCTGCACGCCGCCTACCGCGACGACTACACCGCCTACTACAACCGGCATGCCACCCCCGACTCCCCGGCCATCCGGGGCGCCGACCCGGCGATCGTGCTGGTGCCGGGCGTCGGCATGTTCTCGTTCGGCAAGGACAAGCAGACCGCGCGCGTGGCCGGCGAGTTCTACGTCAACGCCATCAACGTCATGCGCGGCGCCGAGTCCGTCTCCACCTACGCCCCCATCGCCGAGTCGGAGAAGTTCCGCATCGAGTACTGGGAGCTGGAGGAGGCCAAGCTCCGCCGCATGCCCAAGCCCAAGCCCCTGGCGACCCGCGTGGCGCTGGTCACCGGCGGCGGCTCGGGCATCGGCGCGGCCACCGCCCGCCGCCTGGCCGCGGAGGGCGCCTGCGTGGTGGTCGCCGACCGCGACCTGGCCGCCGCGGAGAAGGTCGCCGCCGAGCTCGGCGCGGCCGCCTACCGGGTGTCCGACGTCGCCGTGGCGGTCGCGGTGGACGTCACCTCGGAGGAGCAGATCGCCGAGGCGGTACGCGCGGCGGTGCTGGCGTTCGGCGGCGTCGACCTGGTCGTCAACAACGCCGGCCTGTCGCTGTCCCGCTCGCTGCTGGAGACCACCCTCGACGACTGGGACCTCCAGCACGACGTGATGGCCAGGGGCTCGTTCCTGGTCGCCCGCGAGACCGCCCGGGTTCTGATCACCCAGGCCATGGGCGGCGACATCGTCTACATCTCCTCCAAGAACGCCGTCTTCGCCGGCCCGAACAACGTCGCCTACGGCGCCGCCAAGGCCGACCAGGCGCACCAGGTGCGGCTGCTGGCGGCCGAGCTGGGCGCGCACGGCATCCGCGTCAACGGCATCAACCCCGACGGCGTGGTACGCGGCTCCGGCATCTTCGCCTCCGGCTGGGGCGCCAACCGGGCGGCCGTCTACGGGGTGGAGGAGGAGAAGCTCGGCGAGTTCTACGCGCAGCGCACCCTGCTCAAGCGCGAGGTCCTGCCCGAGCACGTGGCCGCCGCCGTCTTCGCCCTCACCGGCAACGACCTGACCCACACCACGGGCCTGCACATCCCGGTGGACGCGGGCGTGGCCGCGGCGTTCCTGCGCTGACAGCTCAGGAGTAGGCCGCCACCATCCCGACCACCGCCAGCGCGGCTCCGGCCGCCGTGACCAGGACACCCCCGGCCACGGCGGCCCGCCGCCCCCTGCGCGCGCCCGCCCAGTACATGATCACGTACGGCAGGAACCCGAGCCCGCCGAACCCGACCGCCGGCAGCGTCAAGGCCGCCAGGACCCCCTTCGTCCCGGCCGGGACCGCGCGGTCGCCCTCCGGCGTGAGCCGGGCCCGCGTCACCTCTCCGGCGGCCGAGTCGGGCGAGGCCGCCACCGCCACGACCGGCCCGCCCGAGTCGGGCGTGAACCGCCCCCTGCAGTCGTACCGGCCCTGGCCCAGATCCGCACACGAGACGACGCGCAACGTGCCCGGCGTCCCCGTCCGGCCGGTGGCGAGCCGGATGTCCGGGATCGCGAGGACCGACGGCAGCACCCCGATCGCCAGCCAGAGCAGCACCAGGACGACCCGGCCCACCGGCCCGGGACCGCGCCTCGTTCTGTCAGGGGTCGCGAAGGAAAGATCGGGCAAGTACTCGGTCATGCGCCGATCGTCTCCCAGCCCATTTGTCGCTCACTTGCAACGGACTGCGGATGTGCACCCCAGCTTGCATATTCATCCTCTGCAGTGCATTATCTTCAACAGCAAGGTCATGAGGTGTTATGCATGAACATGCAGGAGGGGTTCTGATGAGGGCAGCGATCGCGGGAGCCAGCGGCTACGCGGGCGGGGAGCTGCTGCGCATCCTGCTCGGCCACCCCGAGTTCGAGATCGGCGCGCTCACCGCGGCGTCCAGCGCGGGCAGCCGCCTCGGCGCCCACCAGCCCCACCTGCCGCAACTGGCCGACCGCGTCATCGAGGACACCTCCGCTGACACGCTGGCCGGCCACGATGTCGTCTTCCTGGCCCTGCCGCACGGCCACTCGGCCGCCGTCGCCGCCCAGCTGGGCGAGGAGACGGTGGTGGTCGACTGCGGCGCCGACCACCGGCTCACCGACGCTGCCACCTGGCAGGAGTTCTACGGCGGCGAGCACGCCGGCTCCTGGCCCTACGGCCTGCCCGAGCTGCCCGGCCAGCGGGAGATCCTCAAGTCGGCCACCCGCATCGCGGTCCCCGGCTGCTACCCGACCTCCGTCCTGCTCGCCCTGTGGCCCGCTTTCGCCGCGGGGCTCGCCCAGCCGGACGTGGTCGTGGTGGCCGCCAGCGGCACCAGCGGCGCGGGCAAGTCGCTCAAGCCCAACCTCCTCGGCAGCGAGGTCATGGGCTCGGTCAGCGCGTACGGCGTGGGCGGCGTGCACCGGCACACCCCCGAGATGGAGCAGGGCCTGTCGGCCGTCGCCGGGTCCCCGGTGCGGGTCTCGTTCACCCCGACGCTGGCCCCCATGAGCCGCGGCATCCTCGCCACCTGCACCGCTCCCGCCGCGCCCGGCGTCACCAAGGAGTCGCTGCGGACGGCGTACGAGGTCGCGCTGAAGGCGGAACCGTTCGTCAAGCTCCTGCCCGAGGGCGTCTGGCCGGCCACCGCCATGACCTACGGTGCCAACACCGCCGCCCTGCAGGTGACGCTCGACGAGCGCGCGGGCCGCGTGGTCGCCGTCATCGCCATCGACAACCTCACCAAGGGCACGGCCGGAGGCGCCGTCCAGAGCGTGAACCTCGCACTCGGCCTGCCGGAAGAGCTGGGCCTTCCCCTGACAGGAGTCGCACCGTGAGAGAGCGCAGCGAACGAACCAATAAGCACGAGTGTTCAGTAACACTCACGCTGCCGACGAAGGAGGCAGCGTGAGTGTTACTGCTCCACTCGGTTTCAGAGCCGCGGGTGTCGCCGCCGGGATCAAGTCCGGCGGCGCCCGCGACCTAGCCCTCGTCGTCAACGACGGGCCCAGCAGGGCCGCCGCGGGCGTCTTCACCGCCAACCGCGTGAAGGCCGCCCCCGTGCTGTGGTCGCAGCAGGTCCTGGCGGGCGGGCGGCTGCGAGCCGTGGTGCTCAACTCCGGCGGCGCCAACGCCTGCACCGGCCCCGAGGGCTTCCAGGACACCCACGCCACCGCCGAGAAGGTGGCCGAGGTGCTCGAGGACTCCGCGGGCGAGGTCGCGGTCTGCTCGACCGGCCTGATCGGCGAGCGGCTGCCGATGGACGCGCTGCTGTCCGGCGTCGAGACCGCCTCGACCCAGCTCTCCCGCGACGGCGGCCTGGCCGCCGCGGACGCCATCCGCACCACGGACACCGTCTCCAAGATCTCGTTCCGGCGGGGGAGCGGCTACATGGTCGGGGGCATGGCGAAGGGCGCGGGCATGCTCGCCCCGGCCCTGGCCACCATGCTCTGCGTGATCACCACGGACGCCGACCTGACCAGCGAGGAGCTCGACGCCACGCTGCGCAAGGCCACGGCCCAGACGTTCGACCGCCTCGACACCGACGGCTGCATGTCGACCAACGACACCGTGCTCCTGCTGGCCAGCGGCGCCTCCGGGGTCAAGCCGGACCTCGCCGAGTTCGAGCAGAAGGTGCTGGAGGTCTGCGCCGACCTGGCCAGGCAGCTCCTGGTGGACGCCGAGGGCGCCTCCAAGGCCATCGCCATCGAGGTCGTCGGCGCCGACTCGGAGGCGGACGCGGTCAAGGTCGGCCGCGCGGTCTCCCGTTCCAACCTGCTCAAGTGCGCCATCCATGGCGAGGACCCCAACTGGGGCCGCGTCCTGGCCGCCGTCGGCACCACCGACGCGGTGTTCGAGCCCGACCGCCTCAACGTGGCCATCAACGGCATCTGGATCTGCCGGGGCGGCGCGGTCGGCGACGACCGCTCCAAGGTCGACATGCGCCCCAGGGATGTGACGATCACCATCGACCTGTCGGCCGGCCCGCACACCGCGACCGTGCACACCACGGACCTGACGGCCGAGTACGTGCACGAGAACTCGGCGTACTCCTCATGAGGGCCACCACCGCGCAGACCAAGGCCGAGACGCTGATCGAGGCGCTGCCCTGGCTGACCCGCTTCCACGGCGCGACCGTCGTCATCAAGTACGGCGGCAACGCCATGACCGACGAGTCGCTCAAGCAGGGCTTCGCCGAGGACGTCGTCTTCCTGCAGCACGCGGGCCTGCGCCCGGTCGTCGTGCACGGCGGCGGCCCGCAGATCAGCAGCGCGCTCGACAAGCTGGGCATCGAGTCCACGTTCACCGCCGGGCTGCGGGTCACCACGCCGGAGGCCATGCAGGTCGTCAGAATGGTCCTGGTCGGCCAGGTCAACCGCGACATCGTGGGCCTGGTCAACCGGCACGGCCCGTTCGCCGTCGGCATGTCCGGCGAGGACGCCCACCTGTTCACGGCCGTGCGCAAGCACGCGATCGTGGACGGCGAGCCCGTGGACCTCGGCCAGGTCGGCGAGATCATCAAGGTGGACCCGGGCGCCGTGCGTGCCCTGATCGACGACGGCCGCATCCCGGTCATCTCCAGCGTGGCGCGCGGAGACGACGGGGAGATCTACAACGTGAACGCCGACACCGCCGCCGCCGCACTGGCCGTGGCGCTCCAGGCGGAGAAGCTGATCGTCCTCACCGACGTCGAGGGCCTGTACGCCAACTGGCCCGACGACACCGACGTGATCGACCAGCTGAACGCCGACGAGCTGGAGACGCTCATGCCCACGCTGTCCAGCGGCATGGTCCCCAAGATGGGGGCCTGCCTGACCGCGGTCCAGGGCGGCGTCCCGCACGCCCATGTGCTCGACGGCCGCGTGCCACACTCACTGCTGCTGGAGATTTTCACCAATGAGGGAATCGGAACGATGGTGATGCCCTGATGAACCTGCACGAGAGGTTCGAAGAGGCGTTTATGCCCAACTACGGCGTCCCGCCGGTCGCGCTGGCACGAGGCGAGGGCACCCGCGTCTGGGACGTGGACGGCGAGGAATACCTCGACTTCATCGGCGGCATCGCGACCAGCTCGCTCGGTCACGCCCACCCCGCCCTGGTCGAGGCCGTGTCCACGCAGGTCGCCAAGATCGCGCACACCAGCAACCTGTTCCTGCACGAGCCGGAGGTGCTGCTCGCCGAGAAGCTCCTCGCCCTGCTGAACGCCCCGGCCAAGGTCTTCTTCGCCAACTCCGGCACCGAGGCCAACGAGGCCGCGTACAAGCTCGCCGTCAAGTACGGCAAGCGCGAGGGCCGCTCCTACTTCGTCGCCGCCGAGAACGGCTTCCACGGCCGCACGATCGGCGCCCTGTCGCTGACCGGCAAGGCGTCGATCCGCGACCAGTTCGGCCCGTTCCCGATCGACGTGCGCTTCGTCCCGTACGGCGACGCCGACGCGCTCAAGGAAGCCGTGACCGGCGACTGTATCGCGGTGTTCCTGGAGCCCACGCAGGGCGAGGCCGGCGTCGTGCCGCCGCCCGAGGGCTACTTCGAGGCGGCCCGCGAGATCTGCGACTCGACCGGCGCCCTGCTGGTGGCCGACGAGATCCAGTCCGCGATCGGCCGCACCGGCCACTGGTTCGCCCACCAGGCCGACGGCGTCACCCCCGACATCCTGACCCTGGCCAAGGGGCTGGGCGGCGGGCTGCCGATCGGCGCCTGCATCGGGTTCGGCGACGCGGGCAGGCTCTTCGCCAAGGGCGACCACGGCTCGACGTTCGGCGGCAACCCGGTCGCGTGCGCCGCGGCGCTGGCCGTGCTCGACAACCTCGACCTCGACCACGTCAAGTCGGCCTCCGCGCGGCTGCGCAACGGCCTTGAGTCGATCGGCCACCCACTGCTGAAGGGCGTGCGCGGGCGTGGCCTGTGGCTGGCGACCGTGCTGAGCGAGCCCCGCTCGGCCGAGGTCCAGAAGGCCGCCCAGAGCGCCGGCTTCCTGGTCAACGCGCTCCAGCCCGACGCCGTACGCATCGCGCCGCCGCTGGTCGTCACGGCGGAGGAGATCGACACGTTCGTGGCCGCGTACCCGGCCATCCTCGAGGAGGCGGCCAAATGAGCGTCAGACACGGCGCGGACTCGGCGCAAATCAGACACTTCCTCAGGGACGACGACCTCACGCCCGCCGAGCAGGCCCAGGTTCTGGAGCTCGCCGCGGCCATGAAGAAGGACCGGTTCGGCTACCGCCCGTTCGAGGGCCCGCAGACCGTCGCGGTCCTGTTCGACAAGCCGTCGGCCCGCACCCGCGTCTCCTTCCACACCGGCATCGGCGAGCTCGGCGGGCTGCCGCTGGTCGTGGACAACGTCTCGGTCCTCATGGGCCGCGGCGAGCCCACCGCCGACCTCGCCAGGGTGCTCGACCGGCAGGTCGCCGCCATCGTCTGGCGGACCACCGGGCAGGAGCTCATCGACGAGATGGCCGCCCACTCCCGGGTGCCCGTCGTGAACGCGCTCACTGACGAGTTCCACCCCTGCCAGATCCTCGCCGACCTGCAGACGGTCCAGGAGAAGCTGGGCAGGACCGCCGGGGTCACGCTCACGTACCTGGGAGACGGCGCCAACAACATGGCCCACTCCTACCTGCTCGGCGGCGCCACCGCGGGCATGCACGTGAGGATCGGCGCCCCGGCGGGCTACCAGCCGGACGCGGTCATCCTCGACCAGGCGGCCGCCATCGCGGCCAGAACGGGCGGCTCGGTGATCTCGCTGTCCGACCCGGTGGCCGCCGTCCAGGGAGCGCACGTGATCGCCACCGACACGTGGGTGTCGATGGGCCAGGACGGCAAGGAGCAGCGCGTGGCCGTGCTCAAGCCGTACCAGGTGAACTCCGAGCTGCTCGAGCACGCCGCGCCGGACGCGATCGTGCTGCACTGCCTGCCGGCCTACCGCGGCTACGAGATCACCGAAGAGGTGCTCGAAGGCCCGAAGAGCGCCGTGTGGGACCAGGCGGAGAACCGGCTGCACGCCCAGAAGGCACTCCTCCACTGGCTGGTGACACACGTGACCTCGCGGAGCGAGGGCACCAGTAAGCACAGCGACTCGGTCATGAGGCCGGAGGACTCGTGACCATTCCGATGACCAAGGCGGCCAGGCAGGCGAAGATCACCGACCTGCTGCAGCGCAAGGCCGTGCGCTCCCAGCCGGAGCTCGCCAAGCTGCTCGCCGAGAGCGGCGTCGAGGTCACCCAGGCCACGCTCTCGCGCGACCTCGACGAGCTCGGCGCGCTCAAGCTGCGCGCCGACGACGGCTCCCTGGTGTACGCCCTGCCCGGCGAGGGCGGCGGCCGGATCCCGCTCACCAGGCTGGGCACCGGCGAGTCCCCGGCCGCGCGGCTGCACCGCATCGCCGAGGAGCTGCTGGTCAGTGCCGAGGCCTCGGCCAACTTGGTCATCGTGCGAACCCCGCCGGGCGCGGCCCAGTTCCTGGCCTCCGCCATCGACCACGCCGACTGGGAGTCGATCCTCGGCACGGTCGCCGGCGACGACACGATCCTCGTCATCAGCCGCGATCCGACGGGCGGCCAGGCGGTCGCGGACGCGCTGCTGAAGACAGCCGACCGGCGCGGCTGAGCGCCAAGCATCGAGACCCGTACCTGGAGAAAGTGAAATGCCGGAAAGAGCGGTACTGGCGTGTTCCGGCGGCCTGGATACCTCGGCCGCCATCCCGTACCTCTAAGATCGCCGCCGCGCGAGACGCAAAGAAGGGGTGACTTGCACTATGGTCCGGGGGGACACGAAGGAGATGACGGTGAGTGATGGCAAGCCGATGCGGCTGTGGGGTGGGCGCTTCGAGAGCGGCCCGTCCGACGCGCTGGCCCGGCTGTCGGTGAGCGTGCACTTCGACTGGCGGCTCGTGCCGTACGACCTGGCCGCGTCCAGGGCGCACGCGCGCGTGCTGCACAGGGCGGGGCTGCTGAGCGACGACGAGCTCGAGCGCATGATCGGCGCGCTCGACGACCTGGAGCGCGCCTGCAAGGCGGGCGAGTTCCGGCCGACGGTCGCCGACGAGGACGTGCACACCGCGCTGGAGCGCGGCCTGCTCGAGCGGCTCGGCTCGCTCGGCGGCAAGCTGCGCGCCGGGCGCTCACGCAACGACCAGATCGCCACCGACCTGCGCCTCTATCTGCGTGACCACGCCCGCACGGTCGTCTCGCGCCTGGTCGAGCTGGAGACCGCGCTCATGGCGCAGGCAGAGCAGCACGCCGAGACGGCCGCGCCCGGCATGACGCACCTGCAGCACGCGCAGCCGGTGTCGTTCGGCCACCAGCTGCTGGCTCACGTGCACGCCTTCGCCCGCGACATCGACCGGCTGACCGACTGGGACAAGCGCGCCGCGATCTCCCCGCTCGGCGCGGGGGCGCTGGCGGGCTCGTCGCTGCCGCTCGACCCGCAGGCCGTGGCGGAGGAGCTGGGCTTCTCGGCCGCCGCGCCCAACTCGATGGACGCCGTCGCCGACCGCGACTTCGCGGCGGAGTTCTTGTTCGACGCGGCCATGATCGGCGTGCACCTGTCGCGGCTGGGCGAGGAGATTGTCCTGTGGGCCTCGCAGGAGTTCCGCTGGATCGAGATGGACGACGCCTACTCCACCGGCTCGTCGATCATGCCCCAGAAGAAGAACCCCGACGTCGCCGAGCTGGCCCGCGGCAAGTCCGGACGCCTGATCGGCAACCTGATGTCGCTGCTGACCACGCTCAAGGGCCTGCCGCTGACCTACAACCGCGACCTGCAGGAGGACAAGGAGCCCGTCTTCGACGCGGTCGACACCCTGCTGCTGGTCCTGCCCGCGATGGCCGGGCTGGTCGCGACCATGCGCGTCAACACCGCCCGGCTGGAGTCCTCGGCCCCCGACGGCTTCGCGCTGGCCACCGACCTGGCCGAGCTGCTCGTCCGCCGCGGCGTCCCGTTCCGCGAGGCCCACGAGGCGGTCGGCCATCTCGTGGTGTGGTGCCAGGTCAACGACAAGGACCTGGGCGAGCTCACGGACGACGAGCTGGTCAAGGTGTCGCCGCACCTGACGCCCGACGTGCGCGACGTGCTCAACGTGCCCGGCGCCCTGGCCGCCCGCAAGGCTCACGGAGGCACCGCCCCTGACCGCGTACGCGACCAGCTCATCGCGCTCAGGGAGGCGGTCGACGCGCAGGCGGCATGGGCAGCGGGGAGCTGAGCCCCGCCGCGCTGCCGCGGAGCTTCTTCGACAGGCCGTCGCACGAAGTGGCGCCCGACCTGCTCGGGCGCGTGCTCGTGCACGGCCCTGTCGCCGTGCGCCTGACCGAGGTCGAGGCGTACGGCGGCCCCGGCGAGGATCCGGCCGCCCACACCTACCGGGGCAAGACTCCGCGCAACGCCGTCATGTTCGGCCCCCCGGGCCACCTGTACGTGTACTTCACCTACGGCATGCACTTCTGCGCGAACCTCGTGTGCCTGCCCGACGGCTTCGGCTCGGCCGTGCTGCTGCGGGCGGGCGAGGTGGTGGCAGGCATCGAGGAGGCCCGCGCCCGGCGCTCCGCCACGGGCGACGGCCGCTCTTCCAGGGGCGACGGCACAGCGGCACGCAGCAGGACGATCCCCGATCGGGACCTGGCGCGCGGCCCCGCCAGGCTGGCCGTCGTCCTCGGCCTGCTCCGCGAGCACAACGGCCTCGACGCGATCGGGGACGCCGCGCGGGCGCTCCCCGGCGAGGCCCCCTTCGCCTCCGGCCACCGGCTGACCGGCGTGCCCCACGGAGCGGCGGCCGTGCTGGAGGGCCGCCCGGCCGACCCGGCCTCGATCAGGTCAGGCCCGCGCACCGGCATCTCGACCGCCAAGGACACCCCGTGGCGGTTCTGGATCGACGGCGACCCGACCGTGTCGCCGTACCGCCCTCACGTGCCGCGCCGCCGCAACGCCGCGGCCACCTCCGTGGGAGAGGCGCCCAGCTCGTGAGCACTGAAGATGTGCAGGTTGTCGCCGGTGTCGATCTCGAGCATCTCACTCCGCAACCCCCACCGCCTGCGTACGTCGACCTTGATGTCCCAGATCGCCTCCCAGGGCACGTGCCGCTTGCCCGCGAACCCGTGCACCACGGTGATCCCGCTCTCGTCGGCGGCCAGCCGTACGGGGACGATCAGGTCGCGCAGCCCCATCGCGCCGATCAGCACGGCCGCGGGAACGGCCAGGATCACGCCGCGCACGTCGCCCTGGAGCCACCAGTAGACGGCGAGCCCGGCACACGCCAGAGCCCCTAAGATCTTGAAAACGGCCAGCTCGCGACGGACCCTCCACATGGAGACAGAGCGTATCCAAGTGGCGGTCAACCCGGGCGATCGGGCACGCTTGTCATACTTAATGTCCAACGTCTCAATGGAAAGCCGGCACCGTGACCGACATTCTCGATGACCTCGCGTGGCGAGGGCTTATCGCTCAGTCCACCGACCTCGACGCCCTGCGCGCGTCCATGGCCAAGGGACCGATCACGGTCTATTCCGGTTTCGACCCGACCGCCCCCTCCCTGCATGTGGGGCACTTCGTGCCGCTGCTCACGTTGCGCCGCCTGCAGTTGGCGGGGCACCGCCCGATCGGTCTGGTCGGCGGCGCCACCGGCTTGATCGGCGACCCGAGCGGGCGCAACACCGAGCGCTCGCTCAACGCCACCGAGGTCGTCGCCGAATGGGTGGAGCGCCTGCGCGGGCAGGTCGGCCGCTTCCTCGACTTCGACGCCCAGCCGAACGCCGCCCGCATGGTCAGCAACCTCGACTGGACCGGCGAGCTGAGCGCCATCGACTTCCTGCGCGACATCGGCAAGCACTTCCCGGTCAACCGCATGCTGGCCAGGGAGTCCGTCTCCGCGCGGCTGCAGGGGGAGGGGCTGAGCTACACCGAGTTCAGCTACCAGATCCTGCAGGCCAACGACTACCTCGAGCTCTACCGCCGCTACAACTGCACGCTGCAGATCGGCGGCAGCGACCAGTGGGGCAACATCACGGCGGGCGCCGACCTGGTCCGCCGCATCGAGGGCGGGCACGTCCACGCGCTCACCCTGCCGCTGATCACGAAGGCCGACGGCACCAAGTTCGGCAAGACGGCGGGCGGCGCGCTCTGGCTCGACCCCGAGATGACCTCGCCCTACGCCTTCTACCAGTACTTCCTCAACTCCGACGACCGCGACGTGATCCACTACCTCAAGGTGTTCACGTTCAAGAGCCGTGAGGAGATCGAGGCTCTGGAGAAGGCCGTCGCCGAGCGCCCCTTCGCCCGCGAGGCGCAGCGGACGCTGGCCGAGGACCTCACCGAGCTGCTGCACGGCAAGGAGGAGCTCGACGCGGTCGTGGCCGCCTCGAAGGCGCTGTTCGGCCAGGGCGCACTGGAAGACCTGCCCGCCTCCACCCTTGGGGCGGCGCTGGCCGAGGTGCCCAAGGCCGAGATTCCCGCCCTCGGGGTGCCGTTCGTGGACCTGCTGGCCGACAGCGGGCTGGTGGAGTCGAAGTCGGCGGCCCGGCGTGCTGTGAAGGAGGGCGGGGCGTACCTCAACAACGTCAAGATCACCGACGAGGCGTACGTGCCGATCTCCGAGGACCTGCTGCACGGGCGGTTCATGGTGCTCCGGCGCGGCAAGAAGTCGATCGGCGGCGTCGAGGTCGCCGGCTCCTAGCTCTCGGCAGAAGCGGGCCTTTCCGGGATGGAAGGGCCCGCTTTCGCGTTCACCCGCAGGGGAACAGCGCCCACCCGTCGTGTTCACGGTCGGGTGAACAGCGCCCACCCGTCGTGTTCACGGTCGGGTGAACAGCGCCCACTCGTCGCGTTCACCGGCGGGTGAACAGCGCCACCGTCAGCCCCGGCAGATCAGCGGAGTGCTTGGCCACGCTCAGCCGGAACCCCGCCTTCCGCACTTCCGCCACCCGTGGAATCGCCGACTGTTTGCTTCCGCGCCAGACCACCCAGACCCGGTCCCGCCCTTCCAAGGCGGCGTCCACGTCGGACCGCTCGGGATACCCGAAACCGTCCGGCGAGGGCACGTCGCCGGCCTTGAGCACGTCCACGGGCATCGCGGAGTCGGCGTAGTACTCGAAACCGGTGCGGAGCTGGCTCTGCCCGTAGACGATCGCGTCATCGGGCTCGGCCTTGATGACGCGCAGCGCCCACGGGATGTTCTCGAACCGCCCGTTCTCCTCACGTACCGTCATGTGCTCCTGGAACGACAGCGCGCACCCCAGCAGCACGACCACCGCCGCGGCCACCACGTGGAGCCGGGGGAGGGACGCCACGGCGAGCCCGGCCAGCAGCGCCAGCGCGGGCGCGGTCACGAAGAGATACCGGTCCACATAGACGGGCGTCACGAGCTGGGAGACGGCGAGCAGCAGCACGGGAGGGAGGACCAGCCACCCGACCAGCGCGAACACCCACGCCCGGCCAGCCATCCACACCTGGTCGGTGACCTGCGCCCGGTCGGTGACCTGCGCCCGGTCAGTCACCCACGCCTCCGCGGGCAGGCCGCCCGTTCGCGGGTCCGCGGTCCGTTGCCCGCGCGCGGCTCTCCACAGCAGCACCGCGCCGGCCAGCGCCATCGCGAACAACATCACCCCGAGCCCGTTCGCCCCCGCCGCCATCTTCGGGAACTTCAGCCACACCTCCGGCCCGCGCTGCGGAATCCAGCTGATCGCGTGCCGCTCCCCGAACCCGACCAACCCCAGCACGACAGCAGGCAGACAACCGACCGAGAGCGCCGCGAGCATGCGCACCACCCAGCCCCGGCGCGCCAGTGCCAGCTGAGCGGGGAACACGAGCACGGCGAACAGATGGGTGCAGCACACGAGCGCGACCGCGATCCCGTACAGCGCCCACCGCCTTCCGTCCGGCCGCTCGATCGCCCGGTGCAGCGCCCAGAACGAGAACACGACGGCCGCCGCGGCGAACGCGTACGGCCTGGCGAAGGCCCCGAAGTAGGACACCGAGGGCAGGATCGCGAAGACAGCGGCCGCGATCACCCCCGCTCGTGTGCTGTGCAGCCGCCTGCCCAGGTCGACCAGGAACCAGGCCGCCACGCCGATCCCCACCGCCGACGGCAACCGCAACCACAGCTCCGCCGTGCCGGCCTTAGCCCAGAGGTGCATGAACAGGTAGTACGGGAGGAAGTGCCCGTCGATGTGGCGGGCCAGCTCCCACATGCCCGGCAGTGACCGGGAAGCGGCGCTGATGGTGGCCAGCTCGTCGCCGTTCAGGGTGGCGGAGCCCGTCCCGGTGAATGCCGCGGCCCCGGCGAGCAATGCCATCCACCATGGGGTGGACGTGCGGAGTCGTTCGGCGGGACGGGCGGGGGGAGCGAGTGTGGCGGCTGTGGTCACCGGGGCAGGATACGCGTTCGGCCGGCTACTGCTGGGTGGTGCGTGTCGGCTTCATAACGATCACCACTCGCCGCTCGGCATCGCCGACCGGGCGCTCGTACTCCAGGCCGTAGCGGTTGGCCAGCACGTCGAAGAAGTCGCCCGACGGATCGGGCTCGACCCGCTCGACCACGCCACGGATCTCCACATAGCGGTACGGCTTCTCCGGATCGTTGATGGAGACCGCTACCTGCGGATGTTCCATGACGTTCCGATACTTGCGACGGTCCGTCGTGGTCGTGAACCGCAAGTGCTCTCCGTCCCAGATCGTCCAGACCGGATTCACGTTGGGCGCCCCGTCCGGCCCGATCGTCGCCAGATGGGCGAACAACGGCCGGTGCAGCAGGTCCAGGTGGCTCTCGGGAATCATCACGCCTCTTTCTCGTTCATCGTTGTGGGTGGACTATCAAAGCTTTGATAACCATCAATGTTGTACCATCTCTGGCATGGGGATGCCTGCGGACGAACGCCTCGGACTCGACATCAAGCGCGCCGAGCAGGCCCTGATCGCCGCAAAGCAGGCCGCCATCCGGCCTGCGGGGCTGACCGTTCCCCAGTACGCTGCCCTGTTCGCGCTGGCCGACAACCCCGGAATCTCGGGCGCCGCGCTGGCACGAGCGTGTCTGGTGACGCCCCAGGCCATGACCGTTGTGCTGAAGAACCTGGAGGAGCGGGGATTCATCGAGCGCTCGCCGCACCCTTGGCACCGCAATGTCCTGGAGACCCGGCTGACCGAGGCCGGGCGCGCGGCGCTTGAGGCGGCGGACGAGCGGGCCGTGGTGGTCGAGCGGACGATCGCGGCCGAGTTCAGCGCCGAGGAGCGCAAGACTCTGCGGGACCTGTTGGCTCGGTGCGGCGAGGCCATCACCCGCGCCGCCCAGCAACTGTGACGAGCCTGTCCGGCTGGGCGGTGACGGGGACTTGCCTGGCCGGGCGGTGGCGGACCCGCCTGGCTGAGCGCTGGCGGACCCGCTTGGCCGGGCGTGACGAGCCCGCTTGGCTGAGCGGTGACGGAGCCCGCCTGGCTGGGCGCTGCCGGGCGGTCGCGAGCCCTGCTCCGCCGGGCGATGACGGCCCGCTTGGCGAGGCGATTTGACGTGGCGCGGATCGCGACCTAGTCTTTCAGTTCGCGCCGGGAGCGAGCCGGACGCCACTCAGGCGGACGGGCCCCCGCGCAAGCCCCTTGAAATGACGAGCCACTCGGCGGAGCTGCTTCGGCGTGCTCCCGCATGAGGTCGTCGTCGGGTGCGTTGAACTCGCCGGAAAATCGGTTGATTCGACACGCCTTGGATGACACGGTAAGTTGAGAGGGTTGCCCCGGAAACGGGGTGCACGATCCTAGCCAGGTATGACCGGCTTCCAGCAAATCCTCGGATTTGACAGGAAACGGCAAACTGGGTAAATTTTAGGAAAACGAACGGTACGCCTCCGAGCGAACGCCAGAAGGTGTGAGCGAAGATGTACGCGTCCGTTTCTTGAGAACTCAACAGTGTGTTAAAAGCCAGTGCATGAGATACATGCATGACCCCGTCTTTTTGACGGATAGCTCGGATTGATTT